>CAXNKP010000193.1:0-5166 GCA_964202815.1 Stagnihabitans sp.
GTCCAGCCGTCGAGCGTCAGAAGCAACGCACGCGCTCTGTCTGCCTCGGCACGATCCGCGCAATGACCCAAAGCCTTCAGCGCCGTCTTCTGCTCGTCGGTCGCCGTCACAGGAGATTTTCCAGCCATGTCAAGCCTCCGCCAACCTAAGCAAAAACTGAATCACAGATCCAATTCGTTGGCCAGCCCGAGCCAACCTGCTTAGGCGCGCCCGGGGCGGCTATTTTCCGGCCAAGCGATGCGACAGATGAAGCAGATGGCCGATGGCGCGATTGATCAGGCCCGCCACCCCCCGAAAACCGGCATCCCCGATCTGTTTGGCTCCGGACCCATAACCAAAATAACGCGATTGCCGCTAGGGCGCAGGCGGACAAGAAGATGTCAGTGCGCCTGTCAAAGCGCATGGGTATTGTGCACCAGTCCTTCACGCACCCGAACATGTTCTCGATCGTGTGACGCCTATTATAAAGGGCGGTGTTGTGCTCGATCTGCACCTTGCGGTTCTTTTTGGAGGGGATTCATGGGGTTATACCTGCATCAATCAATGTGTTACGGAACAAGTCGGCATCATAGCCCCGATCCGCCAGCAAGACTTTGGCCGCCAGCATGGCCCCCAGCAGCCCTGCGGCTGCGGTGAAATCTCGGATCTGACCCGCGCTCAGATACATTTGGATCGGTCGGCCTTTGCTGTCACAAACCGCGTGCAGCTTGGAGTTTCACCCGCCTTTCGTCAGCCCAATCAAGCAAGCGCGCCCCCTTTTTTCCACAAGCTGGATGCGGTGCGGTGGTCCTTGAGATATGTCGCGTCAATCATGATCACTGTAAGCTGCCGCTGGGACCCACGGTCAGGCTAGCTTGACTGCGCGAAGTTCCATGGCAGCAGATCGTCACGTTTGCTTTGCGGATATGAGATGCGCCCGGGATGGCTGAAGGCCGCGGCCCTGCTGATCTTTGGCGCGACCTTGGCGGCTTGGCGTCTGCAGGCGATCTGGCTGCCGGCGGGGGTCGGGGCGCTGGCAAGGGTGGGGCTGTTCCTGCTCAGGCGTAACTGAGCCGCCTTGCGGCCAGCCAATTGGCCAGTGCCATGACCCCAGCGGTGGCAAGGCAAAGGGGAAGGCCGCCGAATTGATAGCTGAGGCCTGACATAAGCGTCCCGAGCAACCGACCAGCCGCATTGGCCATATAGTAAAACCCCACATCCCTTGTAATCCTTTCCGCTGATCCAAAAGCCAGGATCAGGTAGGAATGAACCGAGGAGTTCACCGCAAAAACGAAACCAAAGGCCAAAAGCCCCGCAATCAGCGTTGCGGTCAGTGCCGGCGACGGTGCACCCGCCCAATAGGCGACGCCTGCAAGCGCAAATGGGATCGGCACCAAAAGCCCGGCCCATAGGATGGCCTTGGCAACTGTTGCGGCCTGGGGTTGGCCCTTGCCGCCCAAGATGCGCGGGGCCGCGGCCTGCACCGCGCCGTAAGCGATGATCCACAGCGCCAGAAAGCTGCCGATCACGAAGAAGGCCGCGCGCCGTCCGTCTGGCGTGCCGTCGGACAGGACCATCTGGAAATAGACAGGAACACCAACGACGAACCATACATCCCGCGCCCCGAACAGGAACATCCGGGCGAGGCTGAGACGGTTCACACGGGCGTCCTTCGACCGCCAGCCACCCCAGGAGTCCTCTGCCTTGATCTGGCCGGGCAAGCCTGCGGGCAGGAACACAACCACCACAAGCAGGATCGCCGCCAGAATGGCCGCCATGCCCCAGATCGCGGCTTTGAACCCGGCAAGCGCCAGAAGTGCCGCGCCGAGAAAGAAGCCCAGACCTTTCACGGCATTCTTTGACCCCGTGAGCAGGGCCACCCAGCGGAACAATCCGCCGTCTTCTTTCGGTGCCAGCAGTTTTACTGCGGATTTGGAGGACATCTTGGCCAGATCCTTGGCCACGCCCGACAGACCCTGCACCGCCATGACGAAGGTGACAGACGCCGCGATTGCCCAAGCCGGGTCAAGCTGCGCCAGCGCCACCAAGGCAACCACCTGCAAGCCAAGCCCGCCGTACAGCGTGGCGGCAAGGCCAAATCGTGCGGCCAGCCAACCGGCAGCAAGGTTGGTCACGATCCCGGCGATTTCATACAGCAAGAACAGCCAGGCCAGTTGCAACGGCGTGAAACCGAGGCTGTTGAACTGCAAGAGCACCAGCATCCGCAGCGCGCCGTCCGACAGCATGAAGGCCCAATAGGCCGCCGTCACGGCTGCATAGGCGCGCAAACCGTTCGGTGGGGAAGCGATCTCGGTCACATCGACCCCGCTACCGAGCGGGCGACCATCCGGGCTATGTCCGCCAGACGGCAGGCATAGCCCCATTCATTGTCGTACCAAGCATAGACCTTCACCTGGGTGCCGTTGATCACCATCGTCGATTGCGCGTCGATGATCGAAGACCGTGGGTCGTTGGTGTAGTCCGACGAGACAAGAGGGCGCGTTTCGTAACCGAGGATACCGCTCAGCGAACCCTCAGCGGCGGCCTTGAAAAGGGCATTGACCTCTTCGACCGTTGTCGCCCGCTCCACCTCGAACACGCAATCGGTAAGCGACGCGTTGAGCAGCGGCACCCTGATGGCGTGTCCGTTCAAACGACCTTTGAGTTCGGGGTAGATCAGCGTGATTGCCGTGGCTGACCCGGTGGTCGTCGGGATCAGGTTCAACAAGGCAGACCGAGCGCGGCGCATGTCTTTGGCGGGACGGTCTACGATGGTCTGGGTGTTGGTTACATCATGGATTGTGGTGATAGAACCGTGGCGGATCCCAAGGCCCTCATGAATGACCTTGACCACCGGGGCAAGGCAGTTGGTCGTACAGGACGCGGCTGTGATCAAATGGTGGGTGGCCGGGTCGTAAAGATCGCTGTTGACACCGTAAACGAGGTTCAGCGCACCACCATCTTTGATCGGGGCCGAAACGACGACCTTCTTTACCCCGGCGGCGAAGTAGGGTGCCACCTTGTCTGCCGTCTTGAACACACCTGTGCAGTCGATCACCAGATCGACGTCCAGTTCCGCCAAGGGAAGCGCTTCAATCGTCTTCTCATGGGCAAGGCGGATACGGGCCCCGCCCAGGATGAGCGCGTCGTCCTCATAAGAAACGGGCGTTTTCCAGCGGCCATGCAGAGAATCGAATTCCATCAGCAGCGCGTGCTGCTCGGCATCGCCCACGGGGTCATTGATCAAGACGATGTCTGCGTCACTGCCGGTGTCAATCAGATCGCGCAGGGCAAGTTTGCCAATCCGGCCAAGCCCGTTGAGAGCGATGCGGGTCATGAAGGTCAACCTTTCGTCTTAACATCGGCACTGTTGCCAATGTGGTCGACCTGTGTTTGCAGCGCAATGCGGGTCAAAGAATCGAATGGCAATTCGACGAAGGCCGCAATCCGGCGGCGGAGTGCGCCGTATGTCTGCGCAAATACCAGCGCTTTTTCGGCATCCGTCCCCTCTGCCTTGACCGGATCGGGCAGGCCCCAATGGCTGGTGATCGGCTGACCGGGCCAGGGCGGGCATTCCTCGGCTGCCGCAGTATCGCAGACAGTGAACACGAAATCCATCGCGATGGCGCTAGGCTGCTGGTATTCGGAAATGTGCTTGGACCGAAGTCCAGACACATCATGCCCGTTGCGCCGGAGGACCTCGAGAGCAAAGGGGTTCAGTTCGGTGTTTGGTCGCGTTCCAGCAGAAAATGCCTGAAACTTGGCGCGGCCCAGATCGCGAAGCAACGCCTCGGCGAAAATCGAGCGGGCAGAGTTTCCTGAACAAATGAAAAGCACGTCAAAATCGGTATCTTGCATGGCGATGGCATCCTTGTGGGCCGCGAGAAGTGGAGAAAGAAACTCGGGCCGGGCGCGTCCGACATCAAGGGCGAGATAGCCTATGAGACCTTCGGTCACGTCCAGATCGACAGAGTAAAGCAGTGAACGCCCGCGCCGTTCGACTTGAACGAGGCCAGAGGCAGTCAAGTCAGCCAGGTGATGTGACAGGGTGTTCTGTTTCAACCCAAGGGCGGCCGCAATCTCGGTCGGGCGTACGCCCTGTGGGGCGAAGCGCATCAAAAGGCGAAACACCGCAAGGCGACCGGGGTGACCAAGAGTGGCAAATCCATGTGAAGCGCGATTTTGTTCCATATATCCAGAATACCGGAACTTATCTGAGTTGCCCAGTGAACTTTTTATGACGGGCGGTTGTGTTTAATTGCCTTGATCCAGCTTGCCCCCTGCGCTTTCACGCTTGTGATCCACCCGCGGGCCGGGTCTCAGATATTTTTATAGGAATCGAGATGTTGAGGCGATGTATGAGGACCAAGCACTTTTCGCCTTTGTCGCTCTGTGTGGTAATTTCCATCGAGAAGTGACCCACCCTCTAAGGTATGTTCTTCGGGTTATGCCGGGGTCAAGACATTGCTGGGCTCCTTCCTTTTCGAGCGGCATCGGCCATACTGGCCTTGAAGCGGAAGCTGTCGTTTCCGGTCTCCAAGATATGGCAGCGGAGTGGCAGGCGGTCGCGCAGAGCGGTGGTCATCTTTGCGTCACCAAAGTTTGCGTTACCAAAGACTGTGGCCCATTCGCTGAAATTTAGGTTTGTGGTGATGATTTAGGCGGCTTGCTTGGTCAAGTTAGCGAGATCGAGGTTGAACTGGTCGAAGGTCGCGGTTCTGGCCTCGCCGCATCGGGCCCCGGTCAGCATGCAGCGGCGAATGATCCCTGTGGAGCACTGATCATTGGCATCTTTCCACCAATCATATCGGTCATCAGGGCGACGATTTGACCCTCAAGGCGCGCGCCAAGCGAGGGGCCGAACACAGCACCTGGGGCTATGACCGCAAGCTCCATATCCCCGCCCTTGGCTATCGCCCAAGCAGCGCGCTCGGCCAAGGTCTTGCTTTTCGCATAGGCCCCAATACGGGCACGTGTGTCAGACCAAGCGTCGAAGCCGTAGCGACCGCTGTCTTTGCCTGCACTGATCGCTACGATCGAGGGGGTAAGCACCAACCGCTTCACACCGGCGCGCTGTGCCGCTGAAACTACGTGCTTGGTTCCCGCGGCGGCAGGGCCAATCAAATCGTTCTCCTTTTTTGGCTCGGCCAGCACGACGGAAGACGCCACGTGCAACATGGATCCACA
>CAXNKP010000194.1:0-5148 GCA_964202815.1 Stagnihabitans sp.
GCGCCTGTGCCTTTGGCTCATGAAAAGCAGGTCTTTGACCGCGCGTTGAAATTCTTGTTAAAGCTGCAAAACGGCTCACCGGTGCGGCGGTTCAACTGGACGATGACGGTGAACCCCTTGCTGGATACCGCGCCCGAGACTTATCCCAAATGGGGTCCGACCAAGGCGACGCTGACGCAAGAGAATTTGGGCCACAAACAGCACCTGCGCGTTGAATTGCAAGCCTTGTTCCGCCTGCCGCGATCCAACGCCATCGCCTTTTCGATCCGTGCCTATCTGGGCAAATTTGAAGAGCTGGTGACCATGCCCAAATGGGGCCGCCGCCTGCACCGCGTGCTGCGCGATATTCACCCCGATATCGCGGCCTATAAAGGCTTTGCGCGCAACCAACCCGCGATGGTGGAATGGCTGGCCAAATATGACGATGGCAAGCCGACATCTGCGGGGTGGTGGCCAGAACCGGAATGACGATCACATTATGACCAAGCCTTTGAAGCTTGGGTTCTTGATGTTCCCGGGCTTTCCGATGGCGTGCCTGACCTCGGCGATCGAACCGTTGCGCGCGGCCAATGAGATCACGGGCACCCATGCCTTTTCTTGGGTTTTGCTGGGGGAAACGGCTGATCCTGTGCGATCGTCAGCCGATGTGCGGTTTACCCCCGACGATGTGCTGGATCGCGCACAGGGATTGGATCAGGTCTATCTGCTCTCCCCCCCAACAGGGGCCTTTAGCGACCCCAAACACACCCCCGCAGTGCTGCGCCGACTGGACCGCGCCGGGGTGACTATGGGCGCGTTTTCGGGTGGGATATTCCCCCTTGTGCGGGCAGGCTTGATGGAGGGCCACCGCTGTTCGGTGCATTGGTGTTACGAGACGGCCTTTAAGGCTGAGTTTGCCCATGTCGCCGCCGAAGAAACTGTGATCGTGCGCGACAGGCGGCGGATCACCGCTTCGGGTGCTGGGGCGGTGTTTGATCTTATGCTGCGCCTGATCGAGGAACGTTTGGGCCGCGAGACGATGACCGAAGTGGCCTGCTGGTTCCAGCACCCCTTTGTGCGCGATGAAGATGCCCGCCAAAAGGTGCCGGTCCAAGGTGCGGGTGGCACGGCCGATGCCCTGCCCTACCCCATCCGCGAGGCGATCCGCCTGTTTGATGCCCATATCGAGGACCCTTTGCGCATTCCCGATGTGGCAGAGGCGGTCGATATGTCAGAGCGCAACTTTGAACGCCTGTTCAAGCGCCAGACGGGGCAAAGCCCGCTGCGCTATTACCGCTTGGTGCGCTTGGCCAAGGCGCGACAAAGGGTGCTGTATTCGGATGATTCGCTGGCCGAGATTGCCGCTTCGGTGGGCTATCCGCGCTCTGGCCCCATGGCGCGCCATTATGCGCAGGCCTTTGGTGTTAGCCCGCAGAATGAACGCAAGGCCTTGGCAGGGTTGCGCGGCCTCTCGGGGGCTTTGCCGCCCGAGAGGTGATTTTTCGCAGAAAAATCGTTCACCTGTCTCAGATTTTTCGCAGAAAAATCGTATCGGGCCCCACGATTTTTCTGCGAAAAATCACCTCCAAGCCAGCCACCCGAGGCCGAGAAAAATCAGCACAATACCTGCACCTTGGGACAACTTTACCCGCTCTCCCATGATCGCCCAAGCCAGCAAGATCGTGACAACCCCAAACAAAGATGACGCAACCGAGGCATAGCTTGCCTGCGCCAAAGCGCCCGCGGCGATGACAGTCGACAGCGCCAATCCGTCCAAACATCCCATGGCCAGCAAGGTCGGCCAGCGTTTCAGCGCGGGCCCGATGCCCTTTGGCCACAGCGCCAGAACAATCAAAGCCAAGGCTGCCCCGCCCGCCCGGGCCAGACTGGTGGCGTGCATCGGGTCGATGCGGGCGGCTGCCTCTTGCCCTAGGGCAAAGCTGGTGGCCAAGCCCAAACAGGCGATAAAGGCCAAGGGAAGAGCCGCAGGATCCGTCCGTTGGCTCTCGCGTTCGCCCGTGATGGCCACCACAGCCACCCCCGCTACAATCAACATTGCTGCCAGCCATTCCATGCCGCTGACCGGATGGCCCTGCAGCACCTCAAAGCCCAAGGCTGGCAAGGGGTAAGCCCCGATCACCGGTGCCACCAAACTCGCAGGCGCGCGGGCAAAGGCTGAATAAAGTGCCAGGCTCGCTGCGAAAAAGGCGCTGCCCGAGGCCACTGCCAAGGCCAAGGGAACAAGTTCAGGCAGCGGCTTGGTCCAGCCAAAGGGCGCCGTGACCAAAGACGCCACCGCCATCACAATCGCCAATTGTGGCAGCACCTGTGCGCCCGGGGCAATGCGGCGCACCAAAAGGTCATGCGTGCCCCAGCATAGGGCAGCGATCAATCCAAGTCCTAGGGCGAGCATATCTGTCCTTCCCGCTTGTGCCGGGCGCAGCCCGTGTTATTCTTCACAATGAACAAGTTTTACGACGAATGAAATCGTCCCTGCGAGAGGTCTCATGCTCGACAGCCCCTATCCCAAGGTCATCCCCGGCCCACCACGCCCCAGCCGTATCCTGACAACCCGCGATATGCAGCGCAAGTCGGGAATTGAACGCTATGAAGTGCCCGGTGGCGGCGCTTTGATGGTGGCGATTGATACGGGCGATCAGATCACGATCACCAACCTTGAAGGCGGCCAGATGGCCGAGCTTTTGGCCGCCGATGCCACGGGGCAGATTGACCCGATGCTGCTGGGTGTTGCGGGCGATTGTTTGGGCGAGGGGCTCAAAGCCCTGATCACCGCGGGCGGGTCGGGCATGGGCCGCTTGCGGGCGGGCTTGGTCAAGCGCGGGATTGATTTGGGTCGTGCCAAGGCGTTGCGGCTTTTTGGTGCTGAAACGCCTGCCAAGGAGGAGGCGACATTTCAAGCGCAGCGTGCGGGCCATGTGATCCTCGCAGCCCCCGGCGCGCCGATGTCGCCGCATGACCAATGCACCCTGACGCCGCTGATCTTGACCATCCGCCGCGCCAATGCGGATTGGGCCACGCTGCATGACCTGCCCGAACCCTTGGCCGACCCCACGCTGGATCTGCGCGTCTCTTCGGCCACGGCGCGGGCCTATCATGTCAAGGCGGGCGATTATATCCAGATCATTGATGTTGATGGCCGCCAATGCACCGACTTTCAGTGCTTTTCGGCCCGCAAGCTGGACAAGGGCATTCAGCACGCTTTGGATGTGACCACATCGCGCACCCTGATGGGCCACGCCTATTCGATGCCCGGCCTGCATGCCAAATACTACGACCAAGACTGGGAACCCTTGGTCGAGGTGATTCAAGACACCGTGGGGCGCCATGATGCCTTTGCGATGGCCTGTGCCAGCAAGTATTACGACGAAATCGGCTACCCCGGCCATGCGAATTGTTCGGATAACTTCAACGGCGCCCTTGCCGCACACGGTATTGATGGCCGCCCGGGTTGGATGGCGGTAAACCTGTTCTTCAACACCGCCATTGACGCGCACGGCGTTCTGGTCAGCGACGAACCGTGGAGCCGCCCGGGCGATTACGTTCTGTTCCGCGCGCTGACCGATCTGGTCTGCGTGAACTCTGCCTGCCCTGACGACACCTCGCCCGCGAATGGCTGGTATCTTTCCGACATCCATGTGCGCACCTATTCGGGCGCTGAACCCTTTTCGCGCGCGGTCGCTTGGCGCGCCACACCCGAGGCAGAGCCCAAGATGACCAAAGAAACCGCCTTTCACCCCGCCACCGCTGCGCGCACCCGCAACATGATCGACTACCGCGGCTACTGGCTGCCCAATGCCTACGCCGCCGCCGGCCCGATTGAGGAATACTGGGCCTGCCGTCAGGCGGCTGTGGCGATTGATCTGTCGCCCTTGCGCAAGTTTGAAATCACCGGCCCCGATGCCGAGGCGTTGATGCAATACACCCTGACGCGGGATGTCAAAAAGCTGGCGATGGGGCAGGTGGTCTATTCTGCCATGTGCTATGAACATGGCGGCATGATTGATGACGGCACGCTGTTTCGTCTGGGGCGCGACAATTTCCGCTGGATCGGTGGCGATGATTTTGGTGGCATCTGGCTGCGCGAGCAGGCCGAAAAGCTGGGGCTTAAGGTCATGGTGCGCTCTAGCACCGATCAGTTGCACAATCTGGCGGTGCAAGGCCCCAACAGCCGCGAGATTATGAAGCGCATCATCTGGACAGCGCCCGCCCAAGCCACGGTTGAAGAGCTCGGTTGGTTCCGCCACACGGTTGCGCGCTTGCACAGCTTTACCGGCGCGCCGCTTGTGGTGTCGCGCACGGGCTATACGGGCGAATTGGGCTATGAAATCTTCTGCCACCCCAAAGATGCCGTGGCGGTTTACGATGCCGTGATGGAGGCCGGTGCCGATCTGGGCATTCGCCCGATGGGCCTGCTGGGGCTGGATATGGTGCGCATCGAAGCTGGTCTGATCTTTGCCGGTTACGACTTTTCCGACGAAACCGACCCGTTCGAAGCGGGCATTGGCTTTACCGTACCCTTGAAATCCAAGCCCGACGATTTCATTGGCCGCGACGCGCTGATCCGCCGCAAGGACCATCCCGCGCGCAAATTTGTCGGGATCGAGGTCGATGCTGCGACCGATGTTGGCCACGGCGATTGTCTGCACATCGGGCGCGCGCAGATTGGCGTGATCTGCTCGGCCATGCGCTCGCCCTTGCTGGGCAAGCAGATTGCGCTGGCGCGGGTGGATGTGGCGCATTGCGAACTGGGCACGGCGGTTGAGGTCGGCAAGCTGGATGGCCACCAAAAGCGTCTGCCTGCGGTGATCACGGCCCTTTCGGCCTATGACCCCAAGAAAACGCGCCCGCAAAGCTAAGGGCACTTGCGGCTCACGTCTGGGTGATGTGGGCCGGATGGCCGGAAATAAGACTCGAATGGCGGAAATTGCGCTATGTGGCAGTGGCGCCCGCGCTAACTTCGACCCAAGCAAACGGAGATCAAGAATGCGCTATTCCGGCTTTCGGATCCTTAAAGAGGCGCTTACGGGGCACAAGGGCTGGGGCCACGCTTGGCGCGACCCTGAACCGCAGGCGTCTTATGATTACATCATCGTCGGCGGCGGCGGGCACGGTTTGGCCACGGCCTATTATCTGGCCAAGGAATTCAAA
>CAXNKP010000195.1:0-5086 GCA_964202815.1 Stagnihabitans sp.
ATATCGACCCCCAAGCATGGATGGCCGATGTGCTTGCCCGCCTTGCAAACATCACCGTCTCACGCGGGCATGAGTTGCTGCCGTGGCATTGGAAGGCTGAAGTTGAAGATATCAAGGCCGCGTAGCCGCGGCTCTCGCCGGATGCTTACATCGCAACTGGATGGATGCGTCTTTCAAGACCTACTCTGGAAGCCTCTTTGAGGCTTGGCCCTGCAAACTGGAGCAGGGCAGGGTGGTCACCCAGAAGGTCACGCTGACTGTGCAGGGCAAACCCGCCGCGCAACGCCTGCGGCGCACCGCGCCCATTGCCATATCCTTCTGTGAAAACGCGCACAATTTGCCCCAAATTGGGACGGCCCTAGCACCAAGTGACATAGCCAAAGGGTCAAAGGCCTGAGACCTTCTCAACCAGGTAAAGCCCGGCCAGATTGCGTTTTGCATTGATCTGCGCACACAAGATTGGCTGGCCGATATCCTACGGTTGAAGGCAGTCTTGCCGGACGATGACAAGTTTTTTTGAAGCTTGAAGTGATCCTGACTGCCTCGGACGGAACGGTTGTTGCGGTGCGGTCCTACCTTTCCCTTGCCCCCTTTGGCCTTGTCAGGTTGGTTAATCCCTCAGGTTTATCAAGCGGCCGCGCACGGATTGCCTTGTCTGCGCGACCTTGCCCGCATAGCCTCAGGCCAGTGCGCGCTCAAAAGGTCGAAAGCGCTTAACGCCGGATTTTGGCTCTCACACCAACAGCGTTGCAGCCACAGCCCTGCCCCAGCGGGCATATTTTGCCGCCCGAACTTCGGCCGTCATGACAGGGGCAAAGCGGTGTTCCAGTACCCAGCTTTCGGCAAAGCGCGCAGGTTCCGGGCAGAGGCCGCTTTGCAACCCTGCCAGATAGGCAGCACCCAAGGCGGTGGTTTCTGTAACGACGGGCCGGTCGACAGGGGCGCCTGAGATATCGGCCAGAAACTGCATCGCCCAATCGCTGGCGACCATGCCGCCATCCACCCGCAAGACGCCCTCGGCAGCATGGCCCCAATCCGCGCGCATGGCTTCCAGCAGGTCGCGGGTTTGGTAGCCCACGCTTTCCAAGGCTGCCTTGGCCAGTTCCGCAGCCCCCGTTCCCCGGGTGACGCCATAGATCGCCCCACGACAATCGGGCCGCCAATAGGGCGCGCCAAGGCCAGTGAAAGCGGGCACCAAGACAACGTCCTGCGCAGGGTCGGCTTGCGCGGCCAAGCCTTGGGTTTCGCCCGCCGTAGTGATGATTTTCAGCCCGTCGCGCAGCCATTGCACCACAGCCCCCGCCACAAAGATCGAGCCTTCCAATGCATAGGTGGGCGTACCGTTCAATTGATAAGCGATTGTCGTCAGCAAGCGGTTCTTCGACAAAACCATATCCGCCCCGGTGTTGAGCAGGGCAAAACACCCCGTCCCATAGGTCGATTTCATCATGCCGGGTTGAAAACAGGCTTGGCCCACCGTGGCCGCCTGTTGATCCCCCGCCACGCCGCGAATGGGAATGGCGCGGCCGAATAGGGCCGGATCGGTGGATCCGAACTCCGCAGCGCTGTCTTTTACGTCCGGCAAAAGTGACATGGGAATGCCCAGCAAAGCGCAAATCTCGGCATCCCAAGCGCCAGTTTTGATGTTGTAGATCAGCGTGCGCGCGGCGTTGGTGGCGTCGGTCGCGTGAATGCGGCCCCCTGTCAGGTGCCAGATCAGATAGCTGTCCACCGTGCCAAAGGCCAGTTTTCCGGCCTCGGCCTTGGCGCTGGCACCGGGGATGTTATCCAGCAGCCATTTGATCTTGGTGCCGCTGAAATAAGGGTCAAGAAGCAATCCGGTGCGGGCATTGACCATCGGCTCGTGGCCTGCCTCTTTGAGGGCGGCGCAAATCGTGGCACTGCGACGGTCTTGCCAGACGATGGCATTCGCGATGGGCTTGCCAGTTTCACGGTCCCATAAAAGCGTGGTTTCGCGCTGGTTCGTGATGCCGATGGCGGCCACTTTGGCAATATCGGTGCGCGCCAAAACTGCACGTGCCGTGGAAAGAGTGGTGCGCCACAGATCTGCCGGATCATGCTCGACCCAGCCAGAATTGGGAAAATACTGGGTAAACTCTTCCTGCGCCGCAGTGACCGGCCGCAGATCCTGCGAAAACAGGATGGAACGGGTAGAGGTCGTGCCCTGATCAATGGCAAGGATTTGGGTCATCATTAAGCCTGTGTCAAAGACCGCATCTTGGCGAAAGACAAAAGGGCGAGGGCTAAAGCCCCCGCCCCCTGAAGGTCAGATATTACTTCTGCCAGGACTTGATCAGCTCATCATAGGCAACGGTTTCGCCCTGCGGCTTTTCGTTGTCAAGCTTGGCCACCGGCGAACCGGGTTCGTCCAGCCAGAACTGCGCATCTTTCTCTTCGTTCATGACCGGGCCAAGATCGCCCTGAGCGCCGGATTTCTCCAGACGGATCAGCACTTTCTCTTGCTCGGCACACAGGCTGTCCAAAGCCTCTTGCGGAGTTTTGGCACCCGACATTGCGTCGCCGATGTTTTGCCACCACAGCTGTGCCAGCTTGGGATAGTCCGGCACGTTGGTGCCGGTGGGCGACCACTGAACGCGGGCGGGCGAGCGGTAGAATTCGATCAGGCCGCCCAGTTTGGGGGCGCGATCGGTGAAGTGTTGGGCGTCGATGGTGGACTGGCGGATGAAGGTCAAGCCAACGTCAGACTTCTTCACGTCCACTGTCTTGGACACGACGAATTGCGCATAAAGCCAAGCGGCTTGGGCGCGGTCCACCGGGGTGGATTGCATCAAGGTCCACGAACCGGCGTCTTGGTAGCCGATCT
Source organism: Stagnihabitans sp. (assembly GCA_964202815.1). GTDB lineage: Bacteria > Pseudomonadota > Alphaproteobacteria > Rhodobacterales > Rhodobacteraceae > Stagnihabitans. Next base: position 2,846 of record CAXNKP010000195.1, read on the forward strand.
TGGTGCCTTCCGACCAGTAAGCACCGTGCGGCGAGGGGGCCATGCGCCACTTGGGCGTGCCGTCCTCGTTCATCACAGGTGTGCCCGGGGCAACGGCCGCTGCTGTAAAGGCGGTATACCAGAACATCTGCTGCGCAATGGCCCCTTGGGCCGGTACCGGCCCGGCTTCGCCAAAGGTCATGCCCGCGGCTTCCGGGGGCGAGTACTTTTGCAGCCATTCGATGGCCTTGGTCACAGCGTATACGGCGGCTGCGTCGTTGGTGGCACCGCCACGCGCAACGCAAGACCCAACAGGCTGCGACTTCTCGTTCACACGGATGCCCCATTCGTCGACCGGCAGGCCGTTGGGTTCACCCTTGTCGCCCATCCCAGCCATCGACATCCACGCGTCGGTGTAACGCCAGCCCAGCGACGGGTCTTTCTTACCATAGTCCATGTTGCCAAAGACCGAGGTCGGCCCGCCCAGATAGGACATATCGCGACCGGTGAAGAATTCGGCGATGTCTTCATAGGCCGACCAGTTGACCGGAACGCCCAGATCATAGCCATATTTGGCTTTGAAATCGTCGTTGGTTTTCTGATCGTTGAACCAGTCATAGCGGAACCAGTAGAGGTTGGCGAACTGCTGGTCGGGCAATTGGTACAGTTTGCCATCCGGCCCGGTGGTGAAGGACGTGCCGATAAAGTCGGCAATATCAAGGCCCGGGTTGGTCACAGACGCGCCTTCGCCGGCCATCCAGTCTGTCAGGTTGCGCGCTTGCTGATAGCGCCAGTGGGTGCCGATCAGGTCAGAGTCGTTGATGTAGGCGTCATAGATGTTTTCGCCCGTCTGCATTTGCGTTTGCAGCTTTTCCACAACGTCGCCTTCGCCGATCAGATCATGGGTGATCTTGATACCGGTGATGGCGGTGAAGGCCGGAGCCAGCACTTTGGATTCGTATTCATGGGTCCCGATGGTCTCGGAGACGACCTTGATTTCCATGCCCGCAAAGGGCTTGGCGGCGTCGACGAACCATTGCAGTTCGGCTTCTTGATCCGCACGGCTCAGCGTCGACAGGTCACCGATTTCGGTATCCAAGAAGGCCTTTGCTGCATCCATGTCGGCGAATGCCGGCATGCCGCAGGCGATCAGCGCAAGCGCCATCGCGGTGGTGGTATGTCTTAGTCTCACTTTTTTCCTCCCAGAAGGTTGATGAGTCTTTTCGTCTTGCCTTGGGGCAGGCACAGCCCGCCCGTCCAGCGCCGTTTGTCCTGCTTCACACCCAGCGAAACACCGCTGTGGCATAAACCAGGCTTAGGATCAGCGGCCACGTTAGCGGCGCACCGAAGAAAAAGAGCCAGACCAGATTGATATAGGCCGAGCCCAAGAGTGTGATAAACAACCGATCCCCGCGCGTGGTTTCAATGCGCAAGATGCCGCGGCGGGGTGTTTCGGGAAAGCGGATGGCCAGCAGCGTGAAAATGATCAGCAAGCCGGCGATCAGGAAAAAGAACAAGGCGACCGGACAGGTCCAAGCCATCCAGCCGCCGGGGATCATCGGGTCATACCACAGCATCCCGCTGTCATCATGCGGCACGGACCAGAAAAGAAAGCCCAAAATGGCGGCCATAAGAACGCCAAGGCCAAGGTACAGGCTGTTCCAACGGGCAGCGGTCATCACACCCTCCCCAGGGCAAAGCCCTTGGCTATGTAGTTACGCACAAAATAGATCACCAAAGCCCCCGGGATGATCGTTAACACCCCCGCAGCCGCCAGAACGCCCCAATCCATCCCGCTGGCCGACACGGTGCGTGTCATCGTCGAGGCGATGGATTTGGCGTAAACCGAGGTCAGCGTGCGCGACAAAAGCAGTTCCACCCACGAGAACATAAAGCAAAAGAACGCCGCAACCCCGATGCCGCTGGCGATCAGCGGCATAAAGATGCGCACAAAGAAGCGCCCGAACCCGTAGCCGTCGATATAGGCTGTCTCGTCGATTTCCTTTGGCACGCCGCGCATGAAGCCTTCTAAGATCCACACCGCCAAAGGCACGTTGAACAGGCAATGCGCCAAAGCCACGGCGATATGCGTGTCAAACAGGCCAACAGAGGAATACAGCTGAAAGAAGGGCAGCGCAAAAACCGCTGGGGGTGACATGCGGTTGGTCAGCAGCCAAAAGAACAGATGCTTGTCGCCCATGAAGCTATAGCGCGAAAAGGCATAGGCCGCAGGCAGCGCCACGGTGATCGAAATAATCGTGT
>CAXNKP010000196.1:0-5080 GCA_964202815.1 Stagnihabitans sp.
GCGGCATGCCGCGCACATCAAGCCCCATCAGATCATGCACATGCATCCCCGCAATGCGAAAACGTGCCAGCCCCGGCGCAATGCGTTCCAACAAAAAGGTTGCGTCCAAGGCATCGGCCATGCCGCGTGGATCAAGGGCATCGCGTACAGGCAGGGCGGATCCCCGCCGCAAGCCTTGCCAATAGCTGCGCATTTGGTCTAGCACGGCAAAGCTGAGTGCCCCGGTGCCTTGAAAAGAAAACGACATATCCCGCCCGTCGCCGCACGTTGCGGGACGCCCTGTTATAGTGCCGCGCGGGATAGCTTTTGCTTTCCTTTGTCGGCAAGGTTAAGACATTGGCAACTTTTGTTGCCGATGCCGTGCCATACAGGATTAGCGGCCAATGTGGGAAGTTTTCTGAACAAATGGTAAACAGCAGCGCCTTTGGCACCCAACCCCCTGCTGCTGCAAAAAGGAGACGTCCATGACCCTTTCCATGACAGGTTTTGCCGCGCGCAAGGGGCAGGGGGCTGGGCATTCTTGGGCTTGGGATCTGCGCGCGGTCAATGGCAAGGGGCTGGACCTGCGCCTGCGCTTGCCCGATTGGGTGGATGGGCTGGAATTGGCCTTGCGCGGCGATCTCGCCAAGGCTTTGGGGCGCGGCAATGTGTCACTGGCGCTGAAGATCACCCGCGATGGCGCGGAGGAGGGGGATGGGTCGCTGCGGATCAATACCGCAGCCCTGCAGGCGGCGCTGCTGGCGCTGCGAACGGTCGAGGATCACGCGATGCGAATCGGTGTGACGCTTGGCCAAGCCTCGGCTGCCGATGTGCTGGCGGTGCGCGGTGTTGTGGAACATAGCGCGGCCGAGGTGGATATGACCGCGCTGCGCAGGGCGATTCTGGCCGACCTGCCAACCTTGCTGGCCGATTTCAACGCGATGCGCGCCGCCGAAGGGGCGGCGCTGGAGGGGATTTTGACCGCCCAGATTGACTGCATTGCCGAACTGGTGGCCCTTGCCAAATCTGCAACCCTTGCCCGCCAAGACGAAGCCGCCCTTGCGCTTCGCGACGGTGTGGCGCGGATTTTGGCGCAAACTGACGCCATGGACCCTGCTCGTGTGGCGCAAGAACTGGCGCTTTTGGCTGTCAAAACCGACATCACCGAAGAGATTGATCGCCTGACAGCCCACCTGCAAGCCGCCCGCGCCCTTTTGGCCGACCCTGGCCCTATCGGGCGCAAGTTTGACTTTCTGGTGCAAGAATTCCTGCGAGAGGCCAATACGCTGTGTTCTAAAGCGCAATCCATCGCTCTTACCCGCATCGGGCTTGACCTGAAGACAGTCATTGATCAGATGCGCGAACAGGTGCAAAACGTGGAATGACCATGACGCGACGCGGGCTTTTGCTGATCCTTTCTTCGCCCTCGGGGGCGGGCAAGTCGACCTTGTCGCGCAGGCTGATGGCATGGGATTGTGACCTGCGCTTTTCGGTTTCGGCCACCACCCGCAGCCCGCGCAGCGGCGAGGTGGACGGGCGGGAGTACTATTTCAAAACCCGCTCCGAGTTTGAATCTATGGTGCAAGACGGCCAAATGCTGGAACATGCCGAGGTTTTTGGCAATTTCTACGGCTCGCCGCGTGGCCCTGTGGAAGGCGCTATGGCCCAAGGCCGCGACACGCTGTTTGATATTGATTGGCAAGGCGGCCAGCAGATCAAACAAGCCATGCGCGGCGATGTGGTGTCGATCTTCATCCTGCCGCCGTCCATTGCCGAGCTGGAAAGCCGGTTGCGTGGCCGCGCGCAGGATTGTGACGCGGTGATCGCCCAGCGCATGGCCAAAAGTCAGGCCGAGATCAGCCATTGGATGGAATATGACTATGTGATCGTGAACCGCGATCTGGAAGCGGCTTTTGCCGAACTTGTCACAATCGTTCAGGCCGAGCGGCTGCGGCGCGACCGCCAGCCCGAATTGGCCGCGTTTGTGCGCGGCCTTAATCAGGAGTTTTCTGCGCGATGATCTACACGCTTGACGGCCACACCCCAGAACTGCGCGCAGGCGCTTGGGCTGCCCCCACCGCTGATTTGATTGGCAAAGTGGTGCTGGAGGATGGCGCGAGCGTCTGGTTTGGTGCTGTGCTGCGCGGCGATAACGAAGTGCTGGTGGTGGGCCAAGGGTCAAACGTGCAAGACAATGTTGTGATCCACACCGACATGGGCGTGCCGATGCTGATCGGGGCCAATTGCACCATCGGCCACCGCGCCATGTTGCATGGCTGCACGATTGGCGATGGCACGCTGATTGGCATGGGGGCGACGATCTTGAACGGGGCCAAGATTGGCAAGGGTTGCCTGATAGGCGCTTGTGCCTTGATCACCGAGGGCAAGGAGATTCCGGACGGCGCGCTGGTCATGGGCGCACCGGGCAAAGTTGTGCGGATGTTGGAACCCGAAGAACAGGCCCGACTGCTGCGCTCGGCCGAAGGGTATCGGCGCAATGCTATGCGCTATGCCAAGGGCTTGGTGGCGCAGGGGTAATTCACTGCGCAACGGCATAAAAAAGGGCGCCAGACGGCGCCCTTTTGCTATTCTGTGGCCCGTTTTAGATCAGCTTGCCCATGGCCACAGCCGTATCCGACATGCGGTTGGAAAAGCCCCATTCGTTGTCGTACCACGCCAAGATCCGCACCATCGTGCCATCCAATACCTTGGTCTGGTCCATATGGAACACCGAGGAATGCGGGTCATGGTTGAAATCTGCCGAGACATTGGGCTGATCGGTATAGCCCAAAATCCCCACCAAAGGCCCCGTGGTGGCAGCATCGCGGATCGCGGCGTTGATCTCTTCCACCGTGGTCGAACGCTTGGCTTCAAACACCAGATCCACGACTGACACATTGGGCGTGGGCACACGGATGGCCACACCGTCCAGCTTGCCCTTCAGTTCGGGCAGCACAAGCCCCACCGCCTTGGCCGCGCCGGTGGAGGTTGGGATCATGCTTAGCGACGCAGCACGCGCGCGGTACAGGTCTTTGTGCATCGTATCGAGCGTCGGCTGATCGCCGGTATAGCTGTGGATCGTGGTCATAAAGCCCTTCACGATCCCGATGGAATCATTCAGCACCTTGGCCACTGGCGACAAGCAGTTGGTGGTGCACGAGGCGTTCGATACGACCAGATCGTCTTTCGTCAGCGTGCCGTGGTTCACCCCGAAGACAATCGTCTTGTCGGCATTATCGCCCGGTGCCGAAATCAGCACCCGCTTGGCCCCGGTAGACAGATGCGCTTGCACCTTGTCTTTGGCCGTGAAGATGCCGGTGCATTCCAAGATGACATCGACATCGCCCCACGGCAGTTCGGCCGGATTGCGAATGGCGGTGACTTTCATCGGCCCGCGGCCAACGTCAATCGTATCGGTGGTGGTGGTCACCACATGGGGAAAGCGTCCATGTACCGAATCAAAGCGCAGCAAGTGCGCGTTGGTTTCCACAGGGCCCAGATCGTTGATGGCGACCACTTCAATATCGGTGCGCCCCGATTCCAAGATGGCGCGCAGCACATTGCGCCCGATACGGCCGAAACCGTTGATGGCGACTTTGACTGTCATGACGAACTCCTAAGCAAAGGATGACGATGCGTGTGGGCCTGCGCGGTAACTTCGCCAGAACGGGGATAAGATCAACCGCTGATTTGCGATATTGCGGGCAAAAAGACGCAATTCTTGCGAAGAGATCATGACAAAGGCCAAAATTCCGCTCACCCGCTGGATGCTAGGGCCTTTGCAAACCCACCCCGCCTGCCTAGATAGGGCCAAACAACCTTTGGTGAGTGATGAGCGGACTTCTAGCCTTATTAGACGATGTGGCGGCGATTGCCAAAGTGGCAGCCGCTTCGGTTGATGATATCGCGGCGGCTGCGGCCAAGGCGGGGGCCAAGGCTGCGGGCGTGGTGATTGATGACGCGGCCGTCACGCCGTCGTATGCCACGGGCTTTTCGGCGGACCGCGAACTGCCCATCATCTGGCGGATCGCCAAGGGTTCGATGAAGAACAAACTGCTGATCTTGCTGCCAATCGCTTTGCTGCTGTCGGTCTTTCTGCCCTCGGCCATTGTGCCGCTGCTGACGCTGGGTGGGGCCTATTTGTGCTTTGAAGGGGCCGAAAAGGTGTATCACGCCTTAGCCCACCATAAAGACGCACAAGTTGAGGCGGATTTTGACACAGCCGATCCCGCCCATCTGGAAGAGCAAAAGGTGGCAGGTGCCATTAAGACCGACTTCATCTTGTCGGCAGAGATCATGACAATCGCCTTGGGCGAACTTCCCGACAGCGCCCTGTGGGTCGAGGCCGTGACCCTTGCCCTTGTCGCCGTTGTGATCACCGTCTTGGTCTATGGCTCGGTTGCGCTGATCGTCAAAATGGATGACATCGGCCTGTATCTGGCGCGCACTGCTGCCTGGCGTGGGACGCGGGCTTTGGGGCGGGGTTTGGTTTTGGCGATGCCGATGTTTTTGTCTTTCCTAGCCACGCTCGGCACGGCAGCGATGCTGTGGGTGGGCGGGTCGATGCTAGTTCACGGGGCAGAGGTCTTTGGGTTCGCAGCACCCGCCCATGCCTTTGAACATTGGGCCGAGATCGTCGCCCATGCTGTGCCCGTGGCGCAGGGTTTTGTCACTTGGGCCGTCAAAGCAGCCCTCGACGGCGTGGTCGGCCTGATTGCAGGGATGGCGATCATTCCGCTGGCCACCCGCGTGATTGGCCCGCTTTTTGCCCGCTTTGGCCAAAACTAAGGCGCAGCCCCAAGGGCGCTGCGCCTGACGTTCATCTTGGCCCAAATACTCTTGGCATGCGCGGGGGGGGGGCGACCCCCCGTTTTTAAAGCAAGCTCTTGGCGAGGGCCGTTGCCGCCTCTGGCGTGATGCCGAACTCTTTGTAAAGGCTTTCAATCGGGGCGGATGCGCCAAAAGACGCCATACCCACAAAGCCCGCCTTGGCCTCGCGCCCGCGCTCGCCCAAAAGCCAGCGGTCCCAGCCTTGGCGCACACCGGCTTCGATGCCCACCCGCACTGGCCCCGGAGGCAGCACTTTGCGGCGATAAGCCTC
>CAXNKP010000197.1:0-5078 GCA_964202815.1 Stagnihabitans sp.
GGGCGGTTTTGGGGGGCAATCCGTGGGCGATGTACCAATCCGCCAGATGCCGCATCAAAAACATCGAAGCCCCTGACATGGCCCCAAAAACGGCGGCTGTCTCGAAAGGTGCCTGTGTGGGAAATTCATGAACCGGACCCAGATGTGACAAAAAGCACTGCCATGCCGGATCAGGCGGAAACAACAGCGACGGCCCCGCCCGAAAGGCATTGGCAAACCCCGGCATCATCGCACAAAACCCTACCGCTGGGCCACAGGCGGCGCGCAAGGGCGCAATCTGCGTTCCCGCCATGGTCGACAGCACCGATTGGCCGGGGCGAAACACCAAGCCGCGCAGAATTTCCACTCCTTCGGCAGCAGGCAAGCAGACCAGAACCATGTCTGTCTGATCGACAACCGCCTGATTGCTGGCGGCGATTTTCACGCCGTAGTTTGCCCCAAGGGCCGCAGCCCGCGCCGCCCCGCGCGGCGATACCAAGAACCGGTAGGGCAAGCCCTGCGCGCCGCGGATCAGGTATTCCGCCAGCGCCCCAACCCCCAGAACGCCAATTTCTGTCATGGCATTTCGTCCAGCACCAAGCCGACGGCATGGGCTGTGGCCGCGATATCTTCTTCGGTGTGCACGAGTGAGGACAAAGAATGCAGCGTGGCAGAGGGATTCATGTAGACCCCCTTATCCATCAGCCTCAGGGCAAAATCGCGAAACTTGGCGCGGTCCACATGGCCGCAGAAATCGCGGTAATCTGTGACCTCGTCCAGATCAGTGAAGAAAATCTGGAACATCGAATTCACGCTTTGCACCACGATCTTGTGCCTGTTGGACTGGCGGGCCACGCGCGTCACTTCGGCCGCCATCTTTTGGCCCAAGTCAGTGATCTTACGAAAGCCCGCCTGATTGTCGGCCAGCATTGTTTGCAGCATGGTCTTGGTGACATGCAAGGCAAGGCGACCAGCGTTATGGGTGCCAAAGTGCAAAACTTTGCCCCATTCCAGCCCAGACATCACATCCGCCCGCCCCCCGATCAGGGCCATAGGCATACCGCCCCCCAGTGCCTTGCCATAGGTGACAAGATCGGGCGTCAGCCCGTAAAGTTCAGCACACCCACCCGCCGCCACACGAAAACCAGTTACCGTTTCATCCAAATAGAACAGCGCGCCATACTGGCGGCACAAGTCTTGCATCCGCATCAAATAGCCGGGTTTGGGCGGGATGACGCCCATGTTCGACATCACCCCTTCGGTGACAACACAGGCCGCGTCTCGACCATGCAAGGCCATGGCGCGTTCAAGGGCCTCTACATCATTCCAGCGCACCACGATGGTGTCGGCAAAGCTTTCTTCCAGAATGCCCGAACTGTCGGGAATTCGGATCGGGCTGTTGGGGTGGCCCAACGCGGCCATGGGCATCGGATTGGTATTGACCAGAACCGAATCCCACCAGCCGTGGTAATGACCCTCGAACTTGATGATTTTGCGCCGCCCCGTATGCCCACGCGCCAGCCGAAACGCGGCCATGCAGGCTTCCGTACCCGTATTGGCAAAGCGCACCTTGTCCACATGCGGCAGCAAGGCCACCAGCATTTCGGCCACCTCAACCTCAACCTCCAACGCGGTCGCAAAATGTGACCCGCGCAGAATTTCGCGCCCGACCGTTTCGGCAATAGCCGGATGCGCGTGCCCAAGGGGCAGTGCGCCAAAGGCCATCATCCAGTCGATGTATTCGCGGCCATCGACATCATACAGCCGCGCCCCCTGCCCGTAGGACATATAACGCGGTGCGCCACCAAAGGTCGCAGGCCCGCGCGAGGCCGAAGACACCCCCTCGACCAGCACTTTGAGGCCACGTTCAAACAAAGATTGCGAGGTGTTGGGCAAGTGAGGGCCTCCAATGCGATTTTGGATATTGATCCCCCTTCTCTTCCTTAAACACAATAAGTAAAGCAGTTCGCGCCGCCTGATCGGCTTTCAATCGGAGGCTGGTCGTTCTTAAGAGTTTAGGCCTTCCATCCCGGCGGATCAAAGGGGACGCGCGGGGCTTGTCAGAGGTGGTGGTCCGGCAGGATCGGTTGCCGCCATAGACGGGGTTGAGCGGTTCCATCTCCAGACAAACGCCCCGCGCGGCCGGGTAGGGTACGGATTAGGCCATACAGTCTGCCACCCTTTTCAGGCTTTCGCTGGCACCTTTGGTGTCACGCTCTACCCCGCCGATGACGATCATCAGAACCTTGGCCTAAGGACCAACGGCCATATCGATAGACGCGAAGACATCATCCATCACCGCAGCATGGCCCTTGGGAGCCATTGGGCCGACCAGAAAGGGCGTGCGGCACAGGCCCACAACCTCCAGTCCCGCCGCCCGCACGCGGTTGCCAATCCCAACAGCGCGCCTGCCAATTTCGCGACGCCAGAACACGATGTCGCCAAACCCGCGCTCGCCACAGGCGTCAATCACCCGTTCGGGTGACCATCCGGCACCCTTGCCGTCAAGGTTGTGGCCGAGGCTAGCCGCAGTCGGCGCAAGGACCGCATGGCCATGCATAAAGTCGCGTATCATGCGCCATAAACGCCAAGCAGGGTCTTCATCCGCTGCACCGCAAGGTCGGGATCGCGCAACAGACCGCAGCCATCAGCCAATCGGAAGACTTCAGTGAAATAAGGCAAGGGGCGCATCGACTGCGCGCCGTTCAGCATGACGAAATGGTCTTGAAAGCCGTTAAGCCAAGCCAAGAAAACCACCCCTGTCTTATAGAATTGAGTTGGTGGCCTGAAAATCAGACGCGCCAGCGGCACGGTCGGGTCAAGCGTGGCGCGAAATGACTTCGCATCCCCCTCACCCAGTTTGGTCACCGCATAGGCGGCGGCGGGGGCCAAGGGGTCAAAGATACCAAGCAGCGCATGGGAATAGCCCTGATCGTCGCCTTCAATCAGTTCGGGGTAGTTGAAATCATCGCCAGTGTACATTTTCACGCCTGCAGGCAGACGGCGGCGCATCTGGATTTCTTTATCCTTGTCGAGCAGGGAAATCTTGATGCCGTCCACCTTGGCAACATTGGCGTTGATCACCGCAAGCGCGGTTTCCATCGCCTGTTCAAAGTCCGTGGCCCCCCAATAGCCCGTCAAAGCAGGGTCAAACATATCGCCAAGCCAGTGCAAGATCACCGGATGATCGCAGGCATCCAGCACGTCCGAATAGATTTGGATGTAGTCTTGCGGCCCCTTGGCGGCCCTTACCAAAGCGCGGCTTGCCATCAGGATGATACGCCCACCAAGGGACTGAATCGCCTCGACCTGATGCAGATAAGCGGCTTTCACTTGGTCAAGCGTATGATCGCCGGGCGGCAAATGGTCCGTGCCGCAGCCGTTGGCGACCAGCGCGTCAGACAGTTCAGCCTTGGTGCGACGGATCAATTCCAACGCGCCGGCCCAGTCCAGACCCATGCCACGCTGAGCCGTATCCATGGCTTCGGCAATACCCAGACCCAACCCCGCAAGGTGGCGGCGAAATTCCATCGTCTTGCCCCAGTCAACCGAGGCGCGGCCCGATGGGTCATTGGCCGTGAAAGGATCGGCCACCACATGGGCCGCAGAATAAATCACACGGGCAGGATCAGCCCTTAGTGAGGCCAAGGCGATTGGGGATCCGACCAGCGTGTAATGCGCCATCCGGCCCATGTGATCGGGGAGTGAAATTTTCATGGCAGACCTTTAAAATCGAGAGACAGGCATTCCGGCGTCGGCCGAGATCACCTGTCGGGTTGTATAGGCAAGCTTGCCCGTCGCCAGCGCCGCGATGATGGCACCCATATCCTTGAGTTGGGCGACGCGGGAGAAAAGCGTCAAACCCTCTTCAGCCCGTTTGCGGTGCATGGCGACAACGGAGGCAGTCATTTCGGGTGCGATCAGGCCGGTTTGAACATTATAGACAGCGATGTTCTCCGCGCCAAGCCGGACGGCGAACGCCTTGGACACCATCGCTGCGGCGGCTTTGCTGGCGCAGTATTTTGCGCGCTGAACAGCGACCGCAACGGCATTTGAGGACGTGACGTTGATGATTGAATGAAAAACACAAGACCGCCGACAGGCCAAAAGCCGCGTGGCGAAGGCTTGCGAAAGAAAGACCATCACCTTGGTGTGCACCGTCAGGCAACGATCCCAACTCCCTTCGGTCACCTCCAGCAGGTCACCACGGCTTAAGTCGCCAAAGCCTGCAGTGTTCACCAGCGCCGTCCGAGGGCCAAGCGTCGCTTCACCTGCAGTCAGGGCGGGGTCATAGGCCGCAAGGTTCGCCACAGCGAAGCGCGCTGTGACACTAGGGCCAATGGCCAAAACCGCGGCCACAGCGGCGCGCAGTCCGGTCGTTTCTGCGGGGCCATTCGTATTGTCTGCGGGGGCATTCATAGCCTCAACAAAGGCTTCCCGCGCCGGGGCAGTGGCAACGGCAAAGCTTCTGCTGCGGGACGATCCGGTGCCAAAGGCCACTTGCCCCTGTTGTGTCATGCTCTTGCGTCCTTTTTTCAGCAGTTCGCAAGCACCAATCATCTTTTTGAATTTGATTGGTGCCGGCGTAAATCTGCGTGATCTTTGCATCGCGGTAAAGGCGCTCAACCTCAAACCCGCGAATATATCCCGAACCGCAAAAGACCTTCACGGCATCCGAGGTCCGCGCCACAGCCGTATCGCCTGCAAAACAATTGTCCAGAGAGCAGGCCTTGGTTGCATCCCCGCCCAGATCTATCTTGACGGCGGCCGAATGCGCTATCAGACGAGCGGCTTTGATGTCTGTGGCCAATTTGGCCAGCTGCCATCGCATGCCCTGAAACTCTGCGATCGACGTGCCAAATTGCTTGCGCTGCGAGAAATAGTCCACCGCAGCCTCAAGGCCTGTCCACCTTCGCGTGAAATCCATGCCCACCATCCCGTGGAACAGGCACGGCATCGTGCGGCTTGAGGTGATTGCCGTCAATCAGCGGGCCGATATGGTTCAGGACGGGCACAACCTGTTGACGGTCTATCGCTAAACTGGGTCCTTATCGCACAAGAATGGCGCGAAAATCGTTGACATTTGTGCCCGTGGGCCC
>CAXNKP010000198.1:0-5076 GCA_964202815.1 Stagnihabitans sp.
TGCATCACGTGACCCTTCCAGTTTGGCCGCGCTTGGCCTTGCGTTTCATGCGCGCTTGCAAAAGCGCATCCGCGGCCTCGGACCCATCGTGGAAACTGCCAAACAGCCTGTCCAGCGGCAAAAGCTCGTTGGCGTAATTTACTTCGAAATATTTGTGGTGCAGGTAGTGTGGAAAATCCCCGACCGCTGCTGTGCCGCCACCGGGGATCGCGAGTTGTTCAAAGCCAGCATGTCCTTGCCCCGGCCCAAGGCTGCTGCGCATCAAGATGGCCAGCAGCACGATCGGATGCGCAGGGATCAGACAGCCGCCGAGGATCACCGAAAAATACAGAAGATGTTCGATCGGGTGCATCGAAATGCCCGACCAAGGAGTTGGGTTGATGTTGCGATGATGCAGGTGATGCACCGCCCGGTAAAGCGGCGGCCAATGGATCAGGCGGTGGACAATGTAGAAATGCACTTCGGTCCAGAACGGCACCGACAGTAGCAGAAAGCCAACCCAGACCAGACCCCATGTTGATGTGACATCAACCATCGGCACCATGCCATTGGCATAAAACCATTGGCCCAAGACCTCGTAACCCGTCAAAATCGGCACGCCCGAGCATAGGACGAAGGTAAGGTTATCCAGCAACTGGTTGTTCCACAAAAAGCTGTCGTTTTTGCCTTCGGGAAACCGCGGGTTGTACTTTGTGAAGGTGCCTTGGGCCTTTTGGAGGTACAAGCGACTGCTCCACAAACCATTCCAGACCGCGACAAGCAGGTAATTGCGCCCCAGTATCGTCAGGATCCAAGCGGGTGCGATATCTGCCATCTCGGCTTCGGACGGTGTCAACCAGACCCAAATGGCCAACGCAAGGCAGGAGTAAAACAGATACCATGGCAGCAAGAACCCCGGCCAACCGATGAACCAGCGCCAGACCTTGCCCGGATTTGGCGGCCACTCGGTGATAGGCGCATAGGTGATCGGGTCTTTGGGCTGATAGGCTCCAAAGGCGTCTCGCTTACCAAAACGGGATTCGTCAAGATCAGCCACGGTACGTCCTTTTCAAAGAGCGACAAGCACCTCGTCGCCATCGCTTTTGGTTGCGTAGGTTTTCAGGTCATGGATCACAGGGGCACGCAGCGCCTCGCCAGTTTTGTAGTTGAAACGCCCGTTGTGTTTGGGACATTCTATGATATCGCCCACGACCAGACCGCCGCATAACGAGACCTTTTCATGTGTACAACTCGCCTCAGTGGCGAAAAAATTGCCAGCTTTGTCGCAATAGACAGCGATTTTTTGTCCCTGCAGCGTGACTTCGATCAAGTCTTCGGGGTCGACATCCGCCACAGCACAGGCGCGGATCCAGGTTTCAGGCATCAGACTGCCTCATACTTTAAGACCTTCCATGAAATGACGCCGCAGAAAGACAAAGGCAAGCACTGGCGGCACGCTTGCAAGAAGGCTAGCCGTCAGGGCGACATTCGGTCCGGTCGAGGTGTAGTTGCCCTGAAACACCTGCAGCGCGTTCATCACGGATCTGATCTCGGGCCGGTTGCCCAGCACCATCGAGAACAAAAGGTCGTTCCAAATCCATGTGAACTGCAGAAGAAACAGGGCGACCAGCGAGCCTGCGCAATTGGGAAGAATAATCGACCAGAACACCCGAAACTCTCCCGCACCATCGATCCGCGCCGCCTCGTCCATCTCTATCGACATCTGTGCCATGTGGTTTTTCAAAACCAGCGTGGGGAAAGGGATCGCAATCGCCACATAAAGCAGGATCATGCCGGCTTGGGTGTTGATGATCCCAAGCTTCGAATAGCCAAAGAACAGCGGGATCAGGAACATCTGGAAGGGAAAGATCGTGCCCAGAAAGATCAGCATGAACCAAAAGCCCCGCCCGCGAAAATGCAAGCGGGTCAGCGCATAGGCCGCCATGGCCGCAAAGAACACCGCGAGCCCCGCGCCAACCACCCCGTAGATGGCCGAATTCAGGAAGGCCGACCCCATGTCAGCTGCAGTCCAAGCTTCGACCATGTTGCCCCAGAGGGGCCTCAGGCTGCTTGGCAGCCCGAGAGGGCCGGAAAAGGTGTATTCCTCGGTCGTCTTAAAGACCGAGATGCCCAGATACCAAAAGGGGACCAGCCATAAGACAGCGCAGATGCCGGCAAGAATTAAAATCGCCCAAGACCGCCGCGACAGCAGCGGCATTAGGTCTTTTGGCACAAAGGGCAGCACCTCGCCCGTCTGATCGTCGATGAACTTTGCGGCCATCCTTTACCCCTTCAGCCCATCGGCCCGCATCTGCAACCAAGCCTGCGCCCAAGTAACCACTAGCGTGATCGCACCCAGAACTACCGCAATCGCCGCCGCATAGGCCCAAGAGCCTTTCGAAAAGCCCTCAAAATACATGTAAACCGACAGCGACAGCGTGCGCCGCCCGGGATAGCCCAGCCCCATGACCCAAAGTAGATCAAACGCTCCAAAGCCGGCGATGATCGACAGCATGGACACCACCAGCAGCGTCGGCAGCAACAAGGGCAGCACAATATGCACGAAGACCTGCCAAGGTGTTGCACCGTCCATCCGCGCGGCCTCGATCGGGTCCTTGGGGATGGCGGCCAATCCCAGCAACAACAGCACCATGACCAGCCCGACATTCTGCCACAGATAGGTCACAACAATCGACGCCATGATTGTGTTGTCCTGATAGAGCCAGCCAACATCAACCGGCGCGCCTGAGACCGCTTCGATCCCCGCATTCAGCAACCCCTTGGGCGCATAAACATAAAACCAGATCACGCCGATCGAGGTTGGGGCGATGACACGGGGCAGAAAGATAATTGTCTTGAGGGTATTCTCGAAGGGCAATCCGCGCAGCGACAGCGCGAAGATCAGCCCAAGGCCAACAGGCAGCACAAGCGATGCCGTGACCCAGATCACAGCGTTGGTCGACGCCTCGCCAAATTGCGGGTTGTTCAGAAGGTTGGTATAATTGGCAAGTCCTGCGAACTGGTCAAGGCCCGTGAACTTCTTCCACTTGGTAAAGCTGAGCCAGACATTGAAGAGGATCGGCGCAAGCAGCACGAAAGTGGTCAAGATTACGGCCGGCGCCAGAAACAGCATGGCAATCCAAAACTGCCGCCGCCGCTGAACACGGTCGATGCCCGCGAACGAGGGGCGTTTCAGCCGCGCGATTATCGCGGTGTCGTCTTCCGATAGGGCCGTGGTTTGCAGTGTCATGCGCTGTACCTGAAAGGAACCCGGGCGACAAACGCCGCCCGGGTCATGGGTCTTATTACTTGTGTTCGGCCCAGTAGGCGTCATGCAAACCGGTCACTTGGGCGATCACTTTATCGGCCTGCTCCATTGTCGGGTTCAGCATGAACGAGGCAAAGGCCGCGACGCTATCGCCCTGCAGATCGGCGGGCACCCCTTCCCACCAGCGGCTATAGAGAGCGGCATTGTTGTCGACCGAGAACTTGTTGATTTTCGGCACAATGGCATTGGGTGCGGGCGCATTCAGGTTGCCCATAAATAGGCCCGACGTATTGGCCCAGACTGTCGCCCCCTCGTCCGACGCCCAGCAGCGCATGGCGTCCATCACCGCAGGGTTTTTCGCTGCTTCGACCGAGATCATCAGCGGCGAGGCTTCGTAGATCATGCCAGCCGGCGTGTCGGCTGAGACATTGGGCACGACAAAGGCGTCAAGCGTTTTGCCCACTTCCATCCCGGCCTGGGTCAACAGGCCAACCGCCCAATCTCCCATCAGGTTCATAGCCCCGCCACCGCCGGCAAAGTCCACCACCTCTTGGTTGGAACGCGGGTCGCTGAAATAACCCTTGGCATACATATCGGACCACATCTGGAACGCCTGGTGCACGACCGGATCGCTGTACGAGGTGGTTCCGTCAAATAGGCCAAGATACTTCTCGGGCGACAGACGGATCATGATCTCTTCAAACCAGATAAATCCGCGCCATCCGTCCTGGTTGGTGGCAACAAAGGGTGTAATACCAGCGGCCTTCAGCGTGTCGGCGTCCGCCATCATCTCGTCCCAAGTCTTGGGCTCGCCCGTGATGCCGGCCTTGGCAAACAGCGTGGGATTGTAGAACATCACCCATTTGTTGAACGCAAGCGGCAGCGCATATTTGTGACCATCCACCGTGAACGGATCGGCAGAGGCAGCGGTGAACGATCCATTGGCGATCAATTCAGCCCACAGATCGTCCAACTGCGCGATTTGCCCCGTCGCTACCATTTCGTCGCGAAACGTAGCCCCGGACCACCAGGTGAACATCTCGGGTGTCTGGCCTGAGGCGATCGAGGATTGCACAAAAGCCTTGAACTGCTCTGGCGGCGTATAAGCCTGCTCTTTAAAGCCGCAAACATCGCCCACCGCCTGCAGAAAGGTGGAATAGAAGGCCTTGTCATGGGTCAAGATCACTTCGTCTGCGATCGCCGTACTGGCAGACATAGCCCCAAGACAAGCACCGAAAATAGCCCGCGAAAGTAGGGTCTTCATGGATCGTCCTCCCAAGTTGTTACGCCAAGGCGTGTGATGGCGTCGCCGGACTGGATGCCAGCGTTGCGCCTGTTTGCGCGTCAAACAAATGGACGCGGTCGACATTCAGCCGGAAGGACATTTCCTCTTTGTCCTCCACGGCCCGTGGTTGCTGCATCCGCGCGGTCAGGGCTGTGTCCTGATAACGCAAAAACAGCAGGGTCTCATTGCCCAGCATCTCTGTCAGGTCGATCTCGGCGTGAAACTCCACCCCGTTGACGGGGCGCACTCCGTGCCCCTCGGGAACGATATCTTCGGGCCGCACGCCCAGTGTCACGGCAGAGCCATCATGCAGCGCGACGAACCGGCCCTGCGGCAGCGACATCGTCAGACCGGGGGCCACAAACTGGCCGTTCTGGATTTGGCCTGCGATGAAATTCATCGGCGGCGAGCCGATGAACCCCGCCACGAACTGGTTGGCAGGGGACGTGAAAATCTCAAACGGTGTGCCTTGTTGGGCAATCCGGCCGTCCTTCATCACTACGACGATATCCGCCAGCGTCATCGCCTCGATCTGGTCATGCGT
>CAXNKP010000199.1:0-5067 GCA_964202815.1 Stagnihabitans sp.
CTGTGCATCCGTCCAGCGCCGACGCCGGCCAGTATCGGTGACAGAAAGGATCTCTACTTCAGGTCTGTATCTATGCTCTGTCATAGTGCCGGATCTATGACGGATTCGTCAGATCAGAAAGACGGCCCTCGGCGTAGCCTTACGGTTGGGACTGACAACGTGCCCCCATGACGCGGCGAAGACGTGAAATAGTATAACCCGCCTTATTGCAGGGCCCGAGAGACGCCTTGGAACCTGGCAAAAAACTGGCCGATAGGCTATGATCCAGCGAGATTCAAATCGGTCTTGTCCGCGGCCCCACCCCCAAGCCTTTAGACTTTACCCGACGTGCGGACCCCATTGGGACTTCTTGGCCAGAAGCAGACCTATTGCGCCGCAGGCTTACCCCAAGCGCCGCAGGCTTGGCCTTATGCCAAACGCGGGTTCTTGTCCTTGGCACCAGTCCAGATCGGGTTAGACCAAGCCCGCTTGCCCGCCGCATCAATCACCGCTGCGCGCACGAAGGGCGTGTTGTTCAACCGCTCCAAGGGCACAGAGCCCCGCGTCAGCGACTGGCCATGCACGGCTTTGGCCCCCGTGCCCCAACCGATCGCGACGATAGAACTGACGGCGGAACATTCCACGACCAGATGCCCGTCCTCGACCCGCACATCGCGCAATTCGGGGCCTTGGGAGGAATAAAACGCCCCGGCTTTCAGCGCTGCCAAAAGGGCCACGGGTGTGTTGGTTTGGGCTTTCACCATGGTCCAGCCGCCAAAATGATCCGGCTCGGAGAAATGCGCGTCGTCGGTGGCGATCAGGGTCAGATTGCGCCCTTCGGTCAAAAGCTGATCTGCGATGGCAAAGCCATCAGGGCGATCACAGCCCATGGCACAGCCGTGGTTGTAAATTTCCACCGCATGGGCGGCGGTGATCGACCGCGCATCTTCCACCGTCAGGCCCGACCATTGCGGATGGGCCACGGCCACAAAGGCCCCCGCCGCCACCGCGCGGGCGGCGATTTGCGAGCCGGTTTCTTGGCCTGCGACCGGCAGGAAGGACGGAGAGTTTGACGGCGCAAAGTCAGGCGGCAGGCCTACGGCCAGAATATGCCACAGCTCGCCGTTCTCCATAGCACCCGAATGCAGCTCTGCCCCCAAGATCGTGGTGAAAGCGCTGTTGCGAAACGACGCGGTATCGACAATGGGATAGCCATAGCGGCCCACGAAATGGTCCGTCAGGGCGATAAAATCATAGCCCTCGGCCTGATAGCGGCGGCAGACTTCGGCGGGGTCCAGCACGCCGTCAGAACGGGTGGAATGGGTGTGCAGATTGCCGCGCCAAAAGCGGCCAGCGTTGGTGAAGGCAGGCAGGGTTAGGGTCATGGGGGAGTCCTTGGCAAAGAGTGTTCAGCCGCGCCCGATATAGGGCATATCGCGGGCCATGATGGTGATGAAAGGCACGTTCACATCCAAAGGCAGGCGCGCCATATTCAAGACCGCCTCGGCCACATGGCCCACATCCATCACCGGTTCGATCTTGATCTGCCCGTCCGCCTGCGGCACGCCAGTTTGAAAGCGCGCGGCCATTTGGGTCAGGGCATTGCCGATATCAATCTGCCCGCAGGCGATGTTAAAGGCGCGCCCGTCCAGGCCCAGCGTTTTGGTCAATCCGGTGATGGCGTGTTTGGTGGTGGTATAGGGCGCTGATCCCGGACGCGGCGCATGGGCCGAGATGGACCCGTTGTTGATAATCCGCCCGCCTTGCGGATCTTGCCGGCGCATCTGGCCAAAGGCCGCGCGGGCGAACAGATACATGCCGTTGAGGTTGACATTGACCACCTCGAACCATGTATCCAACGGGATTTCGTCAATCGGCCCCGCCTTGGCTGACATGCCGGCGTTGTTAAACAGCACATCCACCCGCCCAAAGGCTGCGGCGGCTTGGGCAAAGGCGGCTTCGACCTGATCGGGCACGGTCACATCGCAGGGCAGCACCAAAGCGGCAGGGTGATCGCCTGCCGTTTCGGCTAGCGTTTCTGCGCGCCGCCCGATCAGGCCCACATTCCAGCCCTCGGCCAGAAACCTATGCGCGGTGGCCCGCCCGATGCCAGACCCCGCGCCGGTGATGATAATGGTTTGTGTCACAGAACACACTCCCGCCATGTGGCTTTGCGTAAAAACTCTGGGTCAATCTCAACCCCCCAACCCGGCGCATCGGGCACAATCGCGCAGCCGTCTTCGATGCGGTAGGGGTCGTTCAAGAACAGCCCTTCTTGCCAAGGGTAGTAATCTTGCCCCTCGATCGAGAATTCCAGATATTTGCCCGCGTTGGGAAGGGCTTTCAAAAGGTGCATGGTGCACATCGTCACCAGCGACAGGTTGGCGGCATGGGGCGTGATGGGCAGGCCGGCTTTGGCGCCCATGGCGCAAACCTCAAGCGTACGAGAGATGCCACCCATGTACATGACATCAGGCTGTAAGATATCGACGGCCTTGTGTTCGATGGCCAAGGTCCAAGCCGTCAACTCGCAATCTTGCTCGCCGCCCGCCACATCCATCGTCAAAGCAGCGCGGACTTGGGCGGTTTGGTCAACTTCCCAATAGGGGCAAGGCTCTTCGAAATGGCTGATGCCATTGTCTTGCAGCATATGGCCCACGGCAATAGCGGCTTGCGGGCCGTAGCAGGAATTGCCATCCACCAGTTTGTCGATGCCGTCCCCCAAGGCTTTGGCGACCACGGGCACCACCGCCTCGGTGCGGCCCGGCCATTCGTCGCGGCCACGCCCGCATTCGGCCCCAACACGCCATTTGAAGGCGGTAAAGCCCTGCTCGTCGCGCAGTTTGACAAAGCGGGCGGCTTCGTCTTCGGGCGTGATATCGCGCTTCATCGAGCTGGCATAGGCGCGCAGCTTGCCCGGTGTGCCGCCCAAAAGCGACACGACCGGCTTGCCCGCAGCCTTGCCGCGCCAATCCCACACGGCAGTGTCTAGGCCAGTTTGCGCGCGGCGCAGGTAGCTGCCGGGGTATTTATGCTCGCGCTCGGCGATCAGGCGCAGGGTGTCTTCCATGTCTTCGACATGGGTGCCCAAGGCGTGGCGGGCCACTTGGCGGTGAAAGATTTCGGCCGTAATATCGGCGTTGTAGGTCGACAACTGCCCCCAACCCTGCGCGCCGTCTTCGGTGGTGATACGGGTGAATGTGACAAACTCGTTGCCCATCGTCTCAAGCTTGGTGATTTTCATGAGGCCCTCTGCGGCTTACAACCATTTCTTCCATTTGAACACAAACCATGCCGTCAGCGCCGAGGCCAGCATCAAAACAAGGGCCAAGGGATAGCCCCAAGTCATGTTCAGTTCGGGCATGATCCGAAAGTTCATCCCATAGATCGACGCGATCAGCGTCGGCGGCATTAAAAGCACAGCCACCACCGACACGATTCGCACGGTGGTGTTTTGCGCAAGGTTGATCATGCCCAAGGTCGCGTCTGTCGTCTGCGCGACACGCGACGACAGATAATCGCCATGCACCTCTAGCGATTGGATATCGCGCGTCAGGCCCTTGATCGTGGCGGTTAAGCTGTTGTCCTTGCCGCGCTCTTCCAAGCCAACTTGAAAGAACGACAAAGCGCGTTCGATGGTCAAAAGCGACAGGCGGCAATTGCCCACCATGTCACTTTGCCGACCCGATATGGTCAGCGCCCTTTGCAGCACAGCCGCCTCTGGCCCCATGCCTTCGGTGGTGAAAATCTGGCGGGTGATGGCGTCCAGCGCTTTGCCCGACAGTTCCAACAGGTCGGCGATGCGGCCGATGATCTCTTCGCACAATCCCAAGAACACCCGCTCTGACCCGTCACAGCCCAAGCCCACCTTCTCGGCCCGTGGCGCGTAGGTTTCAAAGGGGCGGGGCATATGGTAGCGCACCGTCACCAACTTGCCCGCGCCCAAGATAAAGGCCACTGGGCCGCTGATGGGGGTAACGCCATCCTCGCGCGACAGGCCGGGCACCATAACCGTCATGACGCTAAAGGCACCCTCGCGGTAAAGACGGGCAGAAATCTCGATCTCTTCCAGATCCTCAAGCGAGGGCACTTCGGGCACAAAGGCTGCAACGGCTGCAACTTCTGCGGTTTCGGGCTTGCACAGATCGATCCAGACGGCAGCACCCACCGAGGATTGGACAAGCCTGCCAGAGGTATTGGCATAACAAAAAATCATGGTCCGCCCCGCTCGATTTGCGTGAATGCTGTCCTTAGGCTTGCCATGCAAGCGGGCTGGACAAAAGCCCTTGTTTCAGAAGACATCAGCATGGCAAAGACGCCGTCCACGAAAGGCGCGGGTCTTGCCGGGTCTCACGGGGTGTGGGCACGCAATTGAGGCTAAGGCATAGGCGATTTTCAAGATGACAGCAAAGCTTCCCCCTACGACCGCGCGGCCTTGACGCCGGGGATCGTGCATATCGGCCTTGGCAATTTTCACCGCGCCCATTTGGCGGTTTATATGGATGATCTGTTCAGCATGGGGCTGGATCAGGACTGGGCCATTCTAGGGGCGGGGGTGCGTGCACCCGATCTGCGGATGCGCGAGGCTTTGACAGCGCAAAATTGCCTGTCAACGGTGATCGAGCTGGATCCAACCGGCCGCTCGGCCCGCCGGATCGGCGCGATGATCGACTTTTTACCGGTCGAGGCGGACAATGCCAGCCTGATCACCGCAATGTCGCGCCCCGAGATTCGCATCGTCTCACTGACGGTCACCGAGGGCGGCTATTTCGTCGATGGGGCTGGCCAGTTTGACATAGCAGCACCCGAAATTGTGGCTGACAGCGCCAACCCCACCCGCCCTGCCACCGCCTTTGGCGCGATTGTGGCGGCTTTGCGCGCGCGCCGTTTGGCGGGGATCATGCCTTTCACCGTGATGTCCTGCGACAATCTTCCGGGCAACGGCAACGTTGCGCGCAATGCCGTGGTGGGCACTGCACGCCTGTCAGACCCCGACTTGGCCGCGTGGATCGAGCGGACTGTAGCCTTTCCCAACGCCATGGTCGACCGCATCACCCCCGCCACCGGCCCGCGCGAGCTTGCCATCGC
>CAXNKP010000200.1:0-5063 GCA_964202815.1 Stagnihabitans sp.
GCTCCGAACCGGCTCGGCCGATCTGCACCGCGCGGCGCTGGCTTTGGCCAAATCGGCCCGGCTTTTGCCCGCCGTGCTGGTGGTGGACATTACCGACGCCGCGGCCTTGGCCCTGAAGGGTGACCTGCCACTAATGCGGGTGGCTGAAATTGGGCCGGAACTGGCGCGCCTGTCGCCGCTGCATGCCGTCTCTTCGGCGCGGGTGCCGCTTGCGGCGGCACAAGCGGGGCGGGTGCATGTGTTTCGCCCCGAGGACGGCGGCGAAGAGCATTACGCGATCGAAATCGGCCGCCCTGACCGCAGCTTGCCTGTGCTTGCACGCCTGCATTCGGCTTGTTTCACGGGCGATGTGCTGGGCAGCCTGAAATGTGATTGCGGGCCGCAACTGCGGGCCGCCTTGGCCCAGATGGGGGCAGAGGGGGTGGGCGTGCTCCTTTACCTGAACCAAGAGGGGCGCGGAATCGGGCTGGCGAATAAACTGCGCGCCTACTCCCTGCAAGATCAAGGCTTTGACACGGTAGAGGCCAACCACCGCCTTGGCTTTGAAGACGACGAACGCGATTTTCGCATTGGGGCCGATATCCTGCGTCTTATGGGCTTTTCGGCCATCAGGCTGATGACCAACAATCCGCGCAAGCTTGACATGATGCGCGCCTGCGGCTTGGCCGTCACTGACCGTGTGCCCTTGCACGTTGGCCAGAACCCTCAGAACGCACAGTATCTGGCGACCAAGGCCACGAAATCGGGGCATCTGGCATGACCCCGCTTGACATGGTGCTGACACCAACTGGCCTGCGCTTTGCAGGTCGCCGCTTTGCCTGCACCATTGGGCGCGGCGGGGTTGTGGCGGCAGAGGCCAAGCGCGAAGGTGATGGCGGCACGCCGGCGGGGGTGCACCGGATTGTCGGGATGCTTTATCGTCCCGACCGCATGGCGCGGCCCGCAGATTGGGCCTTGCCCATCAGGCCCCTGGATCTGTGGTCTGATGATGTGCGCGATCCGGATTACAATTTGATGGTGCGCGCACCGCACATGTTTTCGCACGAGCAATTGCGACGGGCCGACCCGCAATATGATCTGGTGCTGATCACCGATTGGAACTGGCCCTACTCGGTGCCCGGTCGCGGGTCTGCGATATTCCTGCACCGCTGGCGCAGGGCTTGCGCGCGCACGGCAGGCTGCGTGGCCCTGGCACCGCAAGACCTGCTGTGGATAGCACGGCGGTTGCGGCCCCAAAGCCGCTTGATCGTGCGCATTTAAGTCACGCTGAAGGCCGCGCCCCAAAAATCGCGGACCCAACCCGCACATGGGTGGCCCCCAAAGCAATGGCCAGTTCAAAATCGCTGCTCATACCCATCGACAGGCCCAAAAGGCCGTGGCACGCGGCCATTTTCGCCAGCATCTGGAAATGCGGCTTTGGGTCTGCCCCCTCGGGGGGGATGCACATCAGCCCCTGCGGCATAAGATCCATCGCCTGACAGTCTTTCAGGAAGGTCTCTAACCCGCTGGGTCGGATACCGGCCTTCTGCGGCTCCTCGCCCGTATTCACTTGCACAAAAAGGGCGGGGCATTGGCCGCGGGCCTGCGCTAGTTTTGCGAGCTTTTCCGCCAAAGAGAACCGGTCCAGCGTGTGGATCGCGTCAAACAATTCCACCGCTTGCTTGGCCTTGTTGGTTTGCAAGGGCCCGATCATATGCACCTTGGCATCGGGAAACTCGGCGCGAAAGGCGGGCCATTTGGCGGCGGCCTCTTGCACATAATTTTCCCCAAAACTGCGCTGGCCGGCTTGCAGGGCCTGCAAAACCTTGTCATCCGCCTGCAACTTCGACACGGCAAGCAGCGTAACAGACCCTTGCGCGCGACCAGCGGTCGCGAGGGCCGCCTCAAGTCGGGTACGAATTTCGGATAAGGACATGGGGCACCTTTACTTTGAGCGCACAGAATCACGGTCGGCGGCAAAAGGGAAGAGCCCACAATGGCCAGCGCCTTGATGTCGCACGCCGCGCCCTTTACAACGGGCCACCAACAGAAAGTCCCTTAAATGAGCCTTAACATCGACAAGCTGCTGCGCAGCGCCAAGGCGGACATCAAGGCAGGCCGCGCCTTTGCCGCCCGCGTGTCGATCTTGACCGCATTAGAGAAGTTTTCCGGCAACGCCCGCCTGTTGGACCAGTTGGCCGAAGCCCAAGCCGCAGCCACCGGCCTGCCGCCTCGCCTCTTTGCTGCACCCCACATGGAGCATTTCCAACGCACACGCGCTATGGGGCTTGAACCGGCGATTGAGGAGATGGCAGCCGCAGTCCAGTTGAACCCCAACAGCCCTTGGGCGCAGGGTGTTCTGGGGGGCGCCCTGTTGGAAGCGCAGCTTTACCCCGCCGCCGTCAAGCACCTGCGCTTGGCACTGAAGCTGGACCCGACTTATATCGAGGCAAGTTTTAATCTCGCCAATGCCCTGAATGCGGCTGATAAACTGCCAGCGGCCATCGACGCCATCGATGATCTCTTGAAACATTCGCCCGATCTGCCGCGCGCTCTGATTGTTAAGGCGCGTTTGCTGGCGCTGGCTGACCGTGACAGCGAAGCGATTGAGACTTTCAGCCGCTATCTTGGCGCGATGCCCTCTGATTTGTCCGCCGTCATGGGCAAATCGGCATGCCTCTTCAAGCTCAATAAGCTCGATCAGGCCGAAGCCCCTCTAAGAGATATATTGCGCGCCGCCCCGAACAATGGCCAAGCGCATGGGATTTTGGGGAATATCCTGTTGGCAAAGGGTCTGGTGGCAGAGGCGATTGCCGAATTTGAAATGGCGTTGAAGATCGCCCCGCGCTCGACCAAAAGCTTCTACAATCTAAGCCGCGCCAAGGATTTTACCCCCGACGATCCATTGGTGGTGGCAATGGCCGCGCTTGCCAACGACCCGACGTTGCCCATCGATGAACAAGCGCCGCTGCATTTCGGCTTGGCGAAAGCCTATGAGGATTTTGGCGATTTTGACACAAGCTTTGCCCATTTGAAAAAGGGCAATGACCTGCGCGCGTCGCAATCCAATTACACGGTCGAAACCGACCGCGCCTTGTTTGCCGACCTGCTGCAGCGCTTTGCCCCTTTGGCCCCGTCTATCCATCCTGCCACGGCCGCTCGCAGGCCGCTTTTTGTGCTGGGGATGATGCGATCGGGGACGACTTTGATAGAGCAGATCCTGTCAAGTCACCCTTTGGTGCATGGTGCGGGCGAGTTGGAGATTTTGCCCCGCCTGATCGGGACTGCGCTGACCAACGCCCCCGCAGGCCCCTTGGACACAGCCGCCTTAACCGGCATTCGCAAGGACTATCTGGCAGCTCTCAACGATGAACCGGGCGACCAGCCAGTGGTGGTGGATAAACTTCCCGCCAACTTCCGCTTCATCGGCCTGATTCAAAAAGCCTTCCCCGAGGCGCGGATCCTGCATATGCGGCGCGATCCTGTGGCGGTGTGCTGGTCGGTCTATAAAACCTATTTCACCCATTCCACCATCGGTTACGCCCATAATTTGCAGCACACGATGGACTATTATGACCTGTATCAAAAGATGATGGACGCTTGGCGCGCAGCCTATCCAGACGGCTTTATGGATGTGGATTACGAAGGCCTGACGCGCACGCCCGAACCCGTTATTCGTGCCGTGCTAGACTATTGCGGCCTGCCGTTTGACCCCGCCTGCCTGTCGCCCCAAGAGAACCAGCGCGCGGTGCAGACAGCATCGCTGCGGCAGGTGCGGTCGGGTATTTATCAGGGCAGCAGCAAGAAATGGCGTGCCTTTGATCCCTATCTTGCCCCTCTTAAGGCGCATTTCGGGCAAGAATAGCCCGCGCCGCTTTGGGGTGCGCGCCCTTGTCTTGGCCTGTTGCGCTTTTTGTGTCGTATCAAGGCCAATGTGACACCGGCGGGCATGGCGCGTCGGCAAGACCTGTGCCTCCAGATGCAGTGCCCCACCCTTTGCCGCCATACCTTGGCAAAACAAAGGGCAGGCTTACGCCCGCCCTTTGCCGTGACATGTGGGGTGGATCAGAACGAGAAGTTCAGGCCGGCATCGGCGACAGTGACGGAATCAACCGTACCCACGCCCGCCTTAAACATAGCGCCACCGCCCAGGTCGTAGCTTACACCAACAGCCATGTTTGCTTCGTCTGCATTGTCGTTGGCATAATAGGCGGTGACTGTTGCGCCAGCCATCGCGAAGTCAGTGGAAATTGCGTAGCCAAGATCCTCATTCGAATCGCGATCAGCCACCGCAACCTTTACAGATGCAGGCCCGACTTTGGCCGAGAAAGCGGCTTTGGTCTGGCTATCGTTCACATCGCTTTCATAGCCAATGGCCGCGTTGATGCCGCCGAAGGCATAGGCGACTGCGGCGGAGTAATACTCGCTAGTACCGTCAAGCTGACCCGCCCCAACCTCAACAGTCGCGCCAGAAATGGCGATATTGTACGAAACACCTTCCTTGATGGCGCTATCCACCAGACCAAGCTCCTGCGCGCCGTCAAGACCGCTTGCGCCATAGCCAACCCCAGAAACGTTGCTGACCAGCGAGTCTACCGCGTTGCCAGTGCTGCCCATGGTGATCTTGCCAAAAGCGCCCGAGATGTAGACTGAGCCGGAGGTGCCGTCATCGGTCGGCTTGCTGACTTTGGCACCATTAACCGTGCCAACCACGTCCGCAGCCCGGAACGAACCACCAAACGACAAGCCGCCGTCGGTTGTGCCCGAACCGGTGAACTTGATCCGCATCCGCGACGAGAATTCCGACGTGCCATCGGTCGACACAACACCCATACGGCCATCGCCCGAAACCGATACGTCTGCGGCGGCATAGCTGCCTGCCGTCATCAACATGGTCGTTGCCAGAAGAAGTTTTTTCATAATCGCTCCACGCTTAATTTTGCAAGATTTCCCCCAACCAGCTCATCTGGTTTGGATAGACATGGTTCTATCCGTTAGATTCGAAAAATCAACTAAAGTTTAATCTTTGAAGATATTTTGCCAAGATAGGTACAAAAATATCACACTAGAGTGCATGTTCTATC
>CAXNKP010000201.1:0-5052 GCA_964202815.1 Stagnihabitans sp.
GAGGTGATGTTGGAAACTTCGGTAACGGGCACGGTCAGCCTAGAGGCTGAAAAGAAGGGCATCAACATGAGCCGCATCATGCGGTCATTTTACGCTCATGCCGAGCGGGACTTTAGCTTCCATGTTATCGAACATGCGTTGGAAGATTATAAGCGCGATCTGGGATCGTTTGATGCGCGCATCCAGATGCGGTTTTCCTTTCCGGTCAAGGTGGGCTCGCTGCGCTCTGGCCTGACGGGCTGGCAGTATTACGATATTGCGCTGGAACTGGTGGATACCGCAGGGGTGCGCAAGCAAATCATCCATCTGGATTTTGTCTATTCCTCGACCTGCCCCTGTTCATTGGAACTGTCTGAACATGCGCGGCGCACGCGCGGTCAACTGGCCACACCCCATTCGCAACGCTCTGTCGCGCGCATCTCGGTTGAAGTGGTGGGAAATGGCGTGCTGTGGTTTGAAGACCTGATCGAGATCGCCCGCGCCGCCGGGCCCACCGAAACCCAAGTGATGGTCAAGCGCGAGGACGAGCAGGCCTTTGCCGAGTTGAACGCCGCCAACCCAATCTTCGTCGAAGACGCCGCGCGCAGCTTTTGCCTTGCCCTGCAAGGCGACGAGCGCATCCGCGATTTTCGCATTGTGGCCAGCCACCAAGAAAGCCTGCACAGCCATGACGCCGTATCGGTTTGGACCGAAGGTCCGACCTTTGCCGCCGAAAGTCTGGACCCGCGCTTGTTCGCGAGCCTGTACCACGTGGGCTAACGCGTGGTGGCCCCGTCTGGGGAGTTGGCGCCCCCCGGACTCCCCGCGCGTATGTGCCTGATTCATAAGCGAACTTTAGCGGTTTAGCCAGCCTAAAGGATGGGCCGAAAAGCCGTGGCAGGCCGAGCCGTCGGGAAAGGATATGTCCCAATTTTCCCAGGTTGTGGGTTCACCCGCCATGGCCCAGCGGCCCCAGCGGGCGGCGATGATGGCGTGGATTTGGTCGGTGTGGCCCAGATGATCCAGCGCTTTGAAGATATAATGGTGCATGAAGGGGCTGGCGAGGGCCAGTTTGTCGGGCGGTGCGGTATTGTCTAAATCCAGCGAGCGGGCGGTGATTTGGGCGGCGAGGTGGTGCGCCTGATCGCCTGTGACGGTGTTTGTCAGGATCAACAGCGCCAACGATAGTTGGCAGGCGGGGGGACCTTGGGGAGATTCGTTCCAAGAGTTTGTGAAAAAGCGAGATGTTATGGCAGATTGTAGCGCTTGGGCTTGGGACGCCACCTCTCCGCTGCGTGTCAGCTTGGCGGCGATTTGAAGGGCGTGCAGGTAGCGGGTGTTGTAGGTGAGATTAGGCTCACCCCTTGAGGCTTGCGACCAATCCAGAAACAGCCGTCGTCCGGGTTGTGAGCGGATCAGGCCGTTGCGGCCCACGTCTTGGTGCAGGCGGGCCAAGAGACGCTCTAGCGTTTGGCGGTGGCGGGTGATCATCTGCGCGGCATCGGTGACGCCGGGGTGGTGGGCGTAAAGATCAAGCAGTTCAATCCACGAAAAGTTGTAATCGGTCACCACATAGGCGGGCACATCGCCGGGCAGGATCGAGGGCAGGATGCCGTCTTGTGCGGCACCCATCGCCGCAATGGTGATGGCGCGGGCAAGGGGGCGGGGGTCGTCGCTGATGCCTTGCAGGGCAAAGGCCTCGGCCACGACATCGCCCAGCCATTGCGAGCTTTCGCGCCAGATGGAATCGACAAAGCCGTCGGCCAGACAGGATAGGATGGTGCGGCGGCACATTTGGGCTACGGCATCCAAGGTGGGCGTGGCTTGGGGTTTTACGGGGCGCTCGGCCAGCGGATAGGCTTGGGTGCGGGCGAAAAAGGTGATGTCGGGGGCAATAGCCACCTGCGCGTCAAGCCGGAAAATCACATAGCGCGCGCCGCGTTGGGTGAAGGGTTCGACCCATTGCACCCCTTCGCGCAGGATGGTCCGGTCGGTGGGGCGCATCCGGCAATAGGGGTCGGGGTCAGACAACAGCACCTGACCCTCGCGCAGCTTTTCGGCGTAAGACACGCTAAGCCTGTCGCCTGCCGTGGCCTTGGCGATGTGGCAAGCGGCGGCACAGGTTTGGCTGTGGCCCAGATAAAAGATCCAGATCGCTGAGTGTCCTGCGGGGATGATCGGGGGCAGGGGGGATGGTGGGCAGGTCGCAAAGGCGGCGCCAAGGTCACGGTGCGCATCGGTTGTGGGCGCGGGGCTTGCGCCAAAGCGGGTTTGCCAGACTTGGGTAAGCGGGGTGAGGGTTTCGCTCAGCAAGGGCAGATCGCGGGCGACCAGATCGCCCCAGATTGGGCCTAGGGGCGGTTGAACAAGGCGCGCCTGCGGCCAATGCGCGGCAGGTGCTGTCTGCCAATCGTCCGTTTGCCGCATATCGCGCTGCTCGACTCCCGTGCCATAGATCGACACCCGCGGCACAAGCGCGCTGTAAGAGGCATCGCGCTTGACATGCCAATGCCGGTCCGAAGGCGTGATATCGCCGTCAATCGCAACCCAGCCGATCCAGCCCATCGCAGCGCGATGGACATAGGCGAAATGCGAATAGCCCGGGCTGTAAACCTGCACCGCCAGATGGTTGGGGCCGGCGCGCAGATAGGGGGTGATATCCAGATCATCCAGCGCCATAGCCTCAGGCCAAGATCGCGCTGGGCCGCGCGCCACATAGGTGCCATTGACCCACAGCTTATAGCGGCTGTCGGCGGTCAGGACAAAGCGCGCTTTTTCGGGGGCTTTTTCCAGCACCAGATCGCGGCGGAAATTGATATAAACCTCTGCCAGATCAAAGGGGTGATCAGAGCCTATCCAGACAGCACCCTCGAGGATGGGCAGGGTCATGCCGCCAAGGTGCCATAAAGCGGGGCCAGTTTTTGCACCACGCGGTAGGCCTGGATCAGGCGGGCGGGCGGGATGTCGGGCTGGATGAAATGCCCGCCGTTGAAGATAAAGCCGCCACCGGGCGCATAGATGGCAAAGCGGTTGGTGATGTATTCTTCCAGTTCGTCGCCTTCAAACTTCAACAGCCCGTCGATGACATCCAAAGAGCCATAGATCGTGATCTTGTCGCCCCATTTCGCTTTCACCTCGCGCGGGTCCATGCCCGCACTTTCTTGCACGGGGTGCCACGAGGTATAGCCCATCTCGATAATGTCATCGACGATTTGCAGGATATAGCCGTCAGAATGCAGGTTCACGGGCAGGCCACGGCTGCGGGCGTGCTGCACCACGCGCATGGCATAGGGTTTGATCAGCTTGCGCCACGATTTGGGCGAAAACAGCATGGTGCCATTGCTGCCCCAATCGTCTGACAGGGTCATCATATCCACCCCCGCCTCGACCAGATTGTCGACCTGCACGCACATCCAATCGGCGTATTTGTCAAACCATGCGGCCATGCGGTCGGGCTGCCCGCCCAGATGCATCCAGCAATTTTCGATGCCAAGGAACGACGAGGTGCCTTCGACCATGCCCCAGCAATGCGCCAAAACCGCGCGCTTGCCCTTTTGCTGGGCAACGGCGGTGGCGATATTGGTGCCGCCAAAATCGCAGTTCCACGCCGAATAGTTTAGCCATTTGGGGTCTTTTGGGTCTTCAAAAGACAGGCTGTCCAATTCCATGATGTCAAAGCGGCGGCCATATTGATTGGGAAAGGGCATCAGGCCAACAAAGACATCGACGCCGAATTCCTCTAGGAACTTTTCGCGCGGGCCATAATCGGCCTCTAGCCGTTCTAGGAATTGCTTTTGATACAGCCAACAGTCAATCGGCGTACGGTCGGTGGGTTGGCGGTTGATCGTGGCCATCACGCGGTCTAGCGAGTTCATGCTTGC
Organism: Stagnihabitans sp.; assembly: GCA_964202815.1. GTDB lineage: Bacteria > Pseudomonadota > Alphaproteobacteria > Rhodobacterales > Rhodobacteraceae > Stagnihabitans. Next base: position 3,861 of record CAXNKP010000201.1, read on the forward strand.
TCCAATACCAACATACGCCGCCAATCGGACAGCTCGACTTTGTCGACAAATTCCGAATGAAAGGATTCCCAATGCACCTGTTCCCACTGCGGGATCAGGGTTTTAATCTCAGCCGGACATTTCTGGATCAGCTCGGCATAAGCCGATTCCAAAAGCCGATAGCCCGAGGTTTCTGACGCCTTATAGCGCGGATGTGGGGCGATCAGCCCGTCTTCGACCATGGTCGCGTCCAGAATATCTGACATGTCGTGCAACAACTGCAACTTTTCGTCCCAACCTGTCGTGAGAAGCGGGGCCTTTTGCACGATATGCGCCAGACGCGCGCCCATGCGGGGCAGGCGGTGGAACATTTCGGTCAGCCATTTGTCGTAAGGGTAATAGGTGCGGTCCAGCATGAACGCCATCTGCACCCCCCAGCGCAGGCTGCGCGCAAAGGTGGTCGAGGCATACAGCGTGTTGTTGCGCAGCAAGGCGCGCTTCAACGCATAAACCCCCATGCCCGAGAAATAGCGCGACCAATGGGCCAGACGGCGCAGGCGGACGGGTTCTGGATAATAGGCCAAAAGACTGGTGCGGATGTTGGAAAACCGCGCCGAAGGGTCGTGCCAGACCTCGCCCGCGATAATGTGGGTGATGTCTTCCTCGGGGATTTGCAGCCAGTCGGTCAGGCTTTGCGGGGCGTGGGCTAGGCCGATGGTGGAAAGAACGTGATGGTCCAGTGCTGCGAGGGCTATGCCTTTGGTGCGGGTGTAGCCTTCGCGCAGTTCGCGGCCGCGCCACGTTTGGGGCAGGTGGGCGGCCAACATATCTTCGATGGTGCGGCCTTGGGATTGCATGATTGCGTCAGGCAGCAGGATATTGACGCGCAGGCCAAAATGGTGGTCGGTGGAGTAGTCATCATCCAGCCGCAGCACTTCCGAGCCGTAGCCGAAAAAACCTGCGGCCATTTGGGCGGTTTGTGTTGGAAAATGGCTTTGCAGCAGCGGAAAGACGATTTCTGACCAGAAATCGTGGCTTTCGTCGATGATGGACCGTTTGTTCGCCATAAACCCTCCGCTTCTTTGGGCCACGAATTCTAAGGCCACGAATTTTCTGCGAAAATTCAGGGTCAGTCCGGCGGCCGACTTGATTTTTCGCAGAAAAATTGGCGCATCAGACGATGCCGGACGATGCCCCCACCACCATAGGCCGC
>CAXNKP010000202.1:0-5023 GCA_964202815.1 Stagnihabitans sp.
GGGCGCCGTCGATGATGACGAACTCGGGCCGCTTCAGCCCGCGCGCATCGAGATCGGCGAGGAACTGGCTCCAGGCGGCCTTGCTCTCTCCACCCATATTTATGATAGATAACAGAACCTTCTGGCCATCCCGGCGCACACCGATGGCCGCCAGCACCGAGATGTTCGTGGCCTTGCGGTCGAGTCGGGTCTTGATGACGGTGCCGTCCAGAATGAGACGGACGATATCTTCGTCGGCCAGATTGCGGGCGCACCACGCGTCCCAGTCTACCTTCACCTTGCGCCAGGCCCGGCTGACCACGTCCTTGCCGACTGCCCCCTGAAACAGGCCGTAGAGCGCGCGTTTGACCCGCCGCGTGTTCGTTCCGGCCAGATAGACCGAGGCGATCAGGGCTTCTGCCGTCTTCGTCAGCCGCTGATAGCGCGGCAGCGCCTTGGAGCGCCATTCGGTGATCTTGCCCTCTTCGTTCTCGACCCGGGCGCGCGGCACGCTGACCGTTTCGGTGCCGAAGGTGCCCACGAGCTGGCGATCGCGATGCCCGTTGCGGTAGCCCTTCTTCGTGGTGCCGCCCCGACCATAGCGACAGCGACCGATGAAGGCGGCAAGCTCCTCCTCAAACAGCGCCTCGATGGTCGCACGGATATTCTGCCGCAGCCTATCCTCGATCGGATCATACCCCACTTCATTGGCCAGTAGCGCAAGCATGCAGGTGTCGGTATTCTTCGTCATGGCGTGATCTCCTTGGCGGTTGCAGCCGCCGGTTGGGTGGGTTTGGTTCACCCGGAGATTACGCCAACTTCAAATTTCCACCACCTTCGCGACACAACCCCTTGACCTCGTCGTCTGATCTGGTGAAACTACCCATTCTCCGAAATCGGCGCTAGAGAATTTCCACCGCTTTCGAGACACGACACAAAGGGGGTTGTGTTGCAGATAAGGACAGTCCCATGATAAGAATTAGACAGATTACGATCCTTACGCTGATCGCGCTTGCGATAATACCTGCTTTGGCGACAGCCCAGATATCCGAAAGCTGCAAATCGGCCATGAACAACCAAAGGTTGAAATTGATAGTGCCAAACGCAGCGGGTGGTGGATACGACACCTATGCGCGAGCGCTTGCTCCGGTGCTTGATGCTGTGACTGGCCTTCAGTCGACCGTTGTGAATATGCCCGCGGCGGGGGGGTTAGTGGCTTATACAACTCTTGCGAACGCAGGGCCAGATGAATTGATGATGATGCTTGACAACGGCACCGACGTTATACGGTCCAGGGTGGACAGTGGCGATGCAAAATGGATAGAACGTCTGCAATCGATCGGTGTTTTTCATTCGGAACCGAGCGCTTGGGTTGGAAATGCTGACATCGACATCGTTGAGGCTCAGAGTTTGGTCGCAGCCACAAGCTCGGCTGGCGGGATTGTTGAGTTCGAAGCAGCCGGACATGCGCTCGGCAAAGAGATCAAATTCATTGCGGGATTTGATGGTTCTAAGGAATTGGAAGCTGCCCTGCTTAGGGGTGATGCGGATATAATGTCGCCCAGTTTAACGAACGCTCTTAAAATGTCCAAATCTGGTGACCTGAAAATTCAACTGCTTCTGTCTGATAAACCAGACGACCGTGTCCCTGGCGTGCCACATATTGGTGGCGAGGATGGGCTGGCAGCTATGTTGTCAAAAGACTTGCCAGAAGGGGAGCGCGCCAATCGGATTGCGCTCGCTCGAATTGTCGTGGATCTAAGCCTTGATATGCGCACGGTATTTGTTCAAAGCAAGTTAAGGCAGGATCTGAAGGAATGCCTGACTGCAGCTGTTGCGGATGCAATCAGCGATCCATCTTTTAAGGAGGCAGCCAATGCACAGGGGCGCCCTGTATCACCAATGGACCGAGCCAAGGCGCAAGAGGTTTGGGCGTCGCAGTTGGAATCAATAGATAAGTTGGCCGAGTTGATGGCAGCGCAGTGATCCAGCGCGCCTTATCACAAGGTTTTACATGAGCCTCTATCTGTCTGCACTTTTGGGGGGGGCCGTGAATGTTTTTTCATGGCCCAACATCCTAATCCCGGTGATGGGTACGCTCATTGCTATGGTCAGTGCCTTTCTTCCAGGCATTGGGGGGACGAGCTTAGCGACGCTGATGTTGCTTTTGACGCTGAACTGGGATCCGGTCCACGTGTTGCTGCTTTTTGGGGCATTGACGGGCGGGGCAACCTATATGGGATCGGTCACCGCCATCTTGTTCAATATTCCGGGCAATGCCTCAAGTGCGGCTGCCATGCTGGATGGACATGCCATGGCACGAAGCGGGCGGCCACGGACTGCGATTGCCGCTGCGGCGACAGCTTCTGCTGTAGGATCGCTGATTGGCGTGATTGTGTTGATCGCGCTGCTGCCTGTGGTGCGCCCATTTATTCTTCAATTTGGGCCATTAGAACGATTTTTACTGGGAATATGGGGGTTTACAACGATTGCCGCCTTGCCGAACCGATCCACCAGTCAGGCATTTGGCGCGGCATTGCTGGGACTCTTGGCAGCGATGGTGGGAAGCGATCCAACCACCGGCGCCCCACGTTGGACATATGGAAGCCTAAACCTTTACGATGGATTTGACACGATCGCAGTCCTTTTGGGATTTTTCACCTTATCAGAAGTGATGGCTTGGCGACGTCGCATTTCCGTTTCTGCGATAAGTGCCCCAGAACTCGGGCACGACACGACTTTGGCGGGGATCCGTGCCGTTTTCAGCAACTTTGGCGTCACCCTAAGGTCGTCGATCCTTGGCACATTGGTTGGAATCATTCCCGGCGTGGGCGGGACGGTGGCGAGTTTTGTCGCATATGGTCAGGCGGTGCAAGCGACAAAGGGGGACCGCAGCGGTTTTGGCCAAGGCGACATCCGCGGCCTGATTGCGCCAGAGGCGGCAGTGGATGCCAAGGATGGCGGATCGTTACTACCGACGCTGGCATTTGGCTTACCGGGCAGTGAATCTGGGGTGATCCTCCTGACGGCTCTGATGATCCACGGCTTTGTCCCCGGCTTGCCGATGCTGACAACTGATCTGCCGTTTTCCTTCACGTTGATCATAGCCCTGTTGCTGTCAAATATCCTGACTTCAGTCATCGGGATTGGTCTTGCGCCCCTGCTGGCCCGGCTGACAAGCCTACGGATCGATAGGATCGTTTTGCCGGTCCTGATCGCAAGTCTGGTTACAGTCGTTCAGGTAAACGGTTCTATTGCAGACATGTATTTTGCTTTGGGATTTGGCATTCTGGGATATCTGTTTGGCCAATTTAACTGGCCGCGGATACCTTTTGTGATCGCCTTTGTTCTGGGGGGTTTTATCGAGCAGAACCTTGCCCTTATCCTCGAACTTAAGAAGGTTGGGCGCTTCAACCCGCTAGAGCGCCCTGCGGCTCTGTGTATTGCCTTGCTTATTCTAATCTCCTTGGTCTGGATGGCCCGCAAGAGCTCTGGCCCAAGCAATGATAGTGCCGGAACGACAAGTATTAGGTCTGCACTCTCAGCTATTTTCGCCCTCGCGTTGACTGGGATCGCAGCATTTCTGGCTATAACGGCTCTTTTATCAGCGCAGGCTTATAGTGGCTTCGCACTCGTGATTGCCTTGGCTGCGACCGGTCTTTGCGCAATGATTGCGCTGAGAATGCCCTTGCTTATCAAGCGTGAGCGCGGCGGCGCTGCCGTAGGTGGCATTCCTGCGGAGCATCGGCTGCCGCTGGGCCTGATGGTCTTGCTTGGACCGGCGGTTTTTCTTTTTGGCTTGCCGGTCGCGACGGGGCTTTTCACCGCAGCATGGTTTTGCCGCTGGGAGTCGCTCGACCGCTGGATGGCGGTCAAATCCGTTGTGGCGGGGGGCGTGGCCTTCGGGCTGACCCTGTTCTATCTGGATCACCTTGCCGTGGTGATCTTGCCCGATCCGGCAATCCTGTCCCTGTTTGGCGCGGTCTTGGGTTAGGGCTTAGTCAGACAGCAAGGCGCGGCAGGACAAGCCGGCACTGTCCGGGGAAAGGGCAAAGTCGCGCCAGACCCATGCCTCGCGGTTGCGCAAATGGGTCTCGAAGGCGGTTGCGGCCGGCGTTTCCAAAAGGTCGCTGCGGGTTTGGCGTTCGGGGTCAACCACCCCTGCGGTTTTGAAAAACACCGACATCGCCGCGTTGCATTCAAACATCACAAAGCGGTTGCGCGCGGGGTCCACCCCCATATCCATGCCGCAGAAATCCAGCCCCGTGCGGGCGGGAACCTCAGCACAGATTCGCGTGAATTCGGCGTTGCGGTTCAGGACGTCGATCAGCTCCAGCTCGCGTTCCTTGAAATCAAGGATGCTGTTGGAGGAGTCATTATGAATCTTCCAGCCCGTCGCACCCTTGACGTGGCGGATGAAAAAGCGATCGGCCACGAAAAGAATGCGCGCCTTCAGGTAAAGCCCGTCCTCGGTGGCGAAATCGACAAACTCCGTCATGAAATGCGGCTTGCCGAACCAAGGCGTGTTGACCGCGCGATCCCAGTCGTTTGGCCCTTCGATCTTGACCAGGCCGCGCCCTGTCTGCCCGCCGCTGGGCCGCACCAGCACTGGAAACTGAAAACCGTTTTCACGAAAGCACTGTTCAAAGGCCACCCGCGATTTTGCTTGCAGCCGCACGCAGCGCGGCACGCGCAGGCCCGCGATACCTTGCAAGGCCGCCGCACTGTGATCGCGGCGGGAACGGGCGAGGGCACGGGGATGGTTGAAGATCGGCACGGTCGCGCCAAAGGTTTCGTCCAGCCAGATCAGGCCGCTGCGATATTCGTCGGCATCGGCGCAGTGGTTCACGATCCACGGAACGGCGGGCGGATTTGGGGTGGGCGGTCGCGGATACCATACCACGTCCGTCATCTGGTCAAGTTCGGTGCTCAGGCCTTTCGGTACAGCAAGACTGTTGGGCAGAACGAACTTACGCTTGCCGTTGGCTGCGATGCGAACAAGAACCTCGCCCTTGTCGGGTATCGCGCGAAAGCTGACCGGGCG
>CAXNKP010000203.1:0-5009 GCA_964202815.1 Stagnihabitans sp.
CCCTTCCAAACCGGATCGCGCTTTTCGGCAAAGGCGCGCGCGCCCTCTCGCTGGTCTTCGCTGGAATAAAGCTTATCCACCGTCACAAGCTGGCGCTTGGTTACTCGGTTGAGCGCGTCTTGAAAGCGCAACGCCTCGGCCTCGCGCACCACTTCTTTGATGGCGGCATAAACCAGCGGCGGGCCGGCTTCCAGCAGGCGGGCCAGATCCCAAGCCTTGCCCAGCAGCGCGGCGGGGGTGCAAATCTCTTTCACGATCCCCCAGCGCAGCGCCTCTTGCGCGTCAAACCAGCGGCCTGTCAAAAGCAGGTCCATCGCCACATGATAGGGAATGCGCTTGGGCAGTTTGATCGACGCCGCATCCGCCACCGTGCCTGACCGGATTTCGGGCAAAGCAAAGGTGGCATTATCGCTGCACAAGATCAAATCCGCTGACAGGGCCAGTTCCAACCCTCCGCCGCAGCAAATGCCGTTCACCGCCGCAATCACCGGCTTGTTCAGATTGGGCAATTCTTGCAAGCCGCCAAAACCGCCCACGCCGTAGTCGCCGTCCACCGCATCGCCGCCCGCTGCGGCTTTCAGATCCCAGCCGGGGCAGAAGAACTTCTCACCCTCGGCCCGCAGGATGCACACACGCAGGTTGTCATCATCGCGAAAGGCGCGAAAGGTCAGGCCCATCAGGCGGCTGGTGGCCAGATCGATGGCATTGGCCTTGGGGCGGTCAAGCGTGACTTCAAGGATTGCGCCTTCGCGCCGGGTTTTGATCGGGCCTTGGGTAGACATGTCCATGTCAAACTCTCCTGATAAGGGCATCGACGGCCACGGCACCGTTTTGGCGCACGAGAACCGGATTGATTTCGATTTCTTCAAGACTGTTGTCACTGGCCATCAACGCGCCAAGCTGCACCGCCAGATCGGCCAAAGCCGCCATATCGGCCTTGGGCCGACCGCGGTAGCCATCCAGCAAGGGCCAAAGCCGCAGGCGGCGCAGGGCAGATATGATTTCGTCAGACGACGCAGGCAAGATCAGCGTGACGGTATCGGCCAAAACCTCGGCGGTCACGCCGCCCATGCCCAAAGTCAGCGTTAGGCCATAGATCGGGTCGCGCTGCAGGCCAACCAGAATCTCGGCCACAGCGCCGGTGACCATCTCTTCCACCAAATAGCCTGCGGCCCCGACCATCTCGGCCTGCCCCTCCAAGGTGCTCAAGCCCAGCCGCACGGCACCCGCCTCGGTCTTATGAGCAAACCCCAAACCCTTAAGCGCATAAGGTGCCGTCAACCCCTTGGCGGCAGCCGTGACCCCCGCCAGCGTCGGTGCCGTGGCAGATTTTGGCACGGCGATACCGTTAGCTGCCAGCAGTGCCTTACCCTCGGCCTCACTCAACAGGCGCGTCTCGCGCGGCGCAAGGGCGGGCAAAGGCCGCCAACCCACCGCTCCCGCGGGAATTTGCGCGGCCTTGATCGCAGCCAAGGCCGTCTCAAGCCCCATCAACACGCACACCCCTTGCGACAAAAGCTTGGCCGCATAGGCTTCGTCAAAGTTCTCGGGCATCGAGGCCACCGGAAAGGCCGGCTTGCCCGTATTGGCCTGCGCGGCCACAATGGCGTCAAAGGCCGGTTGATAGGCTGACGGGTCGCAGCGGTCGCCACGGGGCATGTCGATGATGTAGAGGCCCGCATCATAACCCGACAGCATGGTGGTGAAGACATCCGTGGTGCGCGGGCCATCACCCCAGATAAAGGTGTGGTAATCCAAGGGGTTGGCGATTGCCACGATCGGGCCCAAGATCTCGCCCAACCGATCACGGATAGGCGCAGGAACCGACGGAAAGTCGATGCCAAAAGGGGCGGCCAAATCTGCCACCAAACCCGCCTCACCGCCCGAACACGACAACGAGCATATCCGCGACCCTAACCCCGTACCGTGCACATGGAAAATCTTCAGCGTTTCGATCAGTTCCGAAGGCGAGTTCACCTCCGCCACGCCGATCTGGCGCAAAAACGCACTCGACGCTGCCCCGCCCCCGGCCAGCGAGGCCGTGTGCGAGGCCGCAGCCTTCTGCGACAGGTCGGTCTTGCCAGACTTGATCAGGGCAATCCCCTTGCCCAAAGCGCGCGCCTTTTCGGCCAAGGCGGCAAAGGCTGGGGCATCGTCAATGCCTTCGACATAAAGCCCAAGGGCCGTCACGCGCGGATCGTCCAGCACAGCGCCCGCAAGTTCGGCCAAGCCCACCACGGCAGCATTGCCCAGACAGGCCACATAAGCCACGGGCAGACCGCGCTTTTGCATGCCAAGATTGATGACGATGTTGGAAGACTGGCTGACCAAAGCGACGCCAGAGGCGACAGGGACCCCGCCATGCTGATCCGGCCACAGCAGGGCCCCATCAAGGTAATTGATCACCCCGTAACAATTCGGCCCCAAAATGGGCATATCCCCCGCCGCCGCCACCAACTTAGCCTGCAACTCTGGCTCACCCGCCTCAGTCCACCCGCTGGCAAAACAAATAGCCCCTCCAGCCCCCATAGCGGAAAGCTGGGCCACCACATCAATTGTGGCAAAGCGATTGACGCCGATAAAGGTCGCATCCGGAACGCCGGGCAAATCGGCCAGCGAGGCATAGGCCTTCAACCCGCCAATTTCGCCCTTTGTCGGGTGCACTGGCCAAACCTGACCAGAAAACCCCATCTTTCGGCATTGCTCAATCACGTTCAAAGCCCAACCAGCCCCCAAGACGGCGATGGATTTGGGCCGCATCAATCGGTCAAGACGGCTCATCCCCAAACCCCGCATCCCTGCCCCAAGCCGGGGGCCTTCTGCCCCCGGACCCCCGAGGATATTTGGGCACATATGAAAGGGGAAGGAAGCGCCGAGGCCCTGCAGAGCGGGCCTTTCGCCTGATCCAAATTCTTCATCTGATCTCCTTTGATATGTGCCCAAATATCCCGGGGGGTCGGGGGGGCAGCGCCCCCCGATTTTTCGCAGAAAAATCGTTATGCGCCCAATGGGCGCAGCAACTCGCGGCTGATGATTTGGCGCTGGATTTCCGAGGTGCCCTCCCAGATCCTTTCAACCCGTGCATCGCGCCAGATCCGTTCGAGGGGCAGTTCTTCCATCAGGCCCATGCCGCCGTGGATCTGGATGGCTTCATCCGCAATCATGGCCAGCACTTCGGTGGCTTTTAGCTTGGCCATCGACATATCCGCCTCTGACACGGTGCCTTGGTCGTATTTCCACGCGGCTTCACGCGTCAGAAGTTCGGCGGCTTTCAGTTCCATCGCCATATCCGCGAGTTTGAAGCTGATGCCTTGGAATTTGCCGATCTGCTGGCCGAACTGCTTACGCTCGGCCGCATAAGACAGCGCATGGCCCATGGCGCGTTCCGCCCGACCAAGGCAGGTCGAGGCGACTTGCAGACGCGTGGCGCCCAGCCAAGAATTGGCTACCTCGAACCCCTTATGCACTTCGCCCAAAATCTGGCGCTTGTTCAGGCGGCAATCGTCGAATTCCAGAACGGCGTTGGTGTACCCGCGGTGCGAGACGTTGCGGTACCCGTCGCGCACGGTGAAGCCCTTGGTGCCCTTATCGACAAAAAACGCCGTGATCTTCTTTTTAGGGCCGCGCGGCGTGTCTTCTTCGCCCGTGGCCACAAAGACAATGGCAAAGCCCGCCAGATCGGCATGGCTGATGAAATGCTTGGTGCCGTTCAGCACCCAGTCATCCCCATCAGGCCGCGCATTGGCCTTCATGCCGCGCAGGTCTGATCCGGCGGCGGGTTCGGTCATGGCCAGACAATCCCACGTCTCGCCCCGAATGCACGGCATCAGATATTGCTCGCGCTGCTCGGCATTGCCCGCCAGAAGGATGTTTGACGGCCGAGCCACGCAAGTCCAGTGCAGGGCATAATTGGCCCGCCCCAGTTCTTTTTCGTACAAAAGCCACGACAGCGTATCCAACCCCGCCCCACCCACCTCGGCGGGCATGTTGGCGGCGTACAGGCCTGCGGCAATCGCCTTGGCCTGCACCTCGCGGATCACTTCCAGCGGCAGATGGCCCGAGCGTTCGACGGCTGCTTCGTGCGGATATAGTTCGTTTTCCACAAAGGCGCGGGTTGTGTCGACGATCATCTGCTGTTCTTGGGTCAGGCCGAAATCCATGGCGTGCAACACTTTCCGCTGGTTATTGGGGGTCTACGTTATAGGTCATGCCGTCAACGGCCAGCGCTTGGCCCGACACCATCTTGGCCGCATCTGACGCCAAAAACAGCGCCATATCCGCGACATCTTCCGGATCGGTCAAGCGTTTAAGTGCTGTGCCCGCCGCATAGCCTGCGCGCACCGCATCGGGATGCAGGCCCTTGGCTTGGGCCTCGGCATCAATCACCGCATCAATGCGCGGCCCGTTGACAGACCCCGGGCAGATCGCATTGGCGCGGATGCCGTAGGGGCCAAGTTCCATCGCCACAGTTTTCATCAAGCCAATGATGCCCCATTTCGCCGCCACATAGGGCGCGCGGTACGGCGTCCCGTGCAGGCCCGAGGTCGAGGAGGTGAAGATCATCACCCCCTTTCTGGCCGGTTTCATCAGCCTTGCAGCATATTTCGCCGCCAGCATCGCCCCGTCAAGGTTGACGCCCAAGCACTGGTGCCAGCCTTCCAGCGGCATATCTTCAATGGCAGCCGTTGGTCCCTTGATCCCGGCATTGGCGCACAGCACATCAAGCCCGCCCCAAGTTTGGGCGATGTCGGCAAAAAGCACCTCCATCCCCATCTCGTGGCCCGCGTCGACTTGGCTGCCCCTGATCCCTGCGGGCAGGGCGGCGATCATCGCCGCATCGACATCGGTCACCCAGACCCTGTAGCGCGCCGCTTGAAACCCCTTGGCCATCACCAAGCCAATTCCGTTGGCCCCCGCCGTGATCAGGACGGTTTTCATTTCTTCTGACCCACCGCACGGCCCGCACCGTCGGGATGCGGCAAGCCTGCATGGGCGGCGGCTATCGCACT
>CAXNKP010000204.1:0-4999 GCA_964202815.1 Stagnihabitans sp.
GGCATCGGCTCCCTCGATCCGCTTGATCGCGCGCAGTGTCAGCAGTTCAGGGTCTCCGGGGCCCGAAGAGACAAAAGACACAAACCCCGTCATGATGCCTCGGCAATCAGGTGAAAATATGATCCCGTCACGCGGCCCCGATGGCTGCCACTTTCCGCCACGTCGTGGCCTTCGGCATCTTGCACTTGGGCCCGTGGGGCGTCGGGTTGCGCAAGGATGGTGGAATAATGAAACTCATGCCCACGCAAGCGCGCCCCCGCACCCTGCCCCGGCATGGGTGCTAGCAGCGTCGCCAAGCGGTACCCCAGATGCATCTTGCGCTTTTCAAAACTCGTCACCAGCCCCAACAGCCCCAGCATCTGGTGCCGCGCGCCCGCTTTATCCACCAAGCCCTCACCCAGCACCATATATCCACCGCATTCGCCGTGAATGGGCCCGTCAAAGCGCTGCATTCCCGTGCGAAACCGATCTGCCGCAGCCAAAGTGCCCGCGTGCAGTTCTGGATAGCCGCCGGGCAGCCAACACACATCCGCCTTGGGCGGAGCTTCGTTGCCAAGCGGAGAGAACGTCACCACTTCGGCCCCCGCTGCGCGCCAACCCTCTAACAAATGGGGATAAATAAAAGAAAACGCCGCATCTCGTGCCAAGGCGATGCGCTGGCCGGGGGGTGTTAGGTGCGTCATGGGGCCGAAGGCTAAAGCCCCCGCTGCCGCACGGATAGCCGCCAGATCAACATGGGCCACCATCAGATCGGCGGCGGCGTCCAAGATCGCCTCTAGCTCTGGCAGCTCTTCGGCCTGCACCAGCCCCAAATGCCGCTCTGGCAAGGTGACGCTCGCCAGTTTGGGCAAGGCCCCCAGCACCGCAATGCCGGCCTGCGCCATGCCTGCGCGCAGCAACCTTTCGTGGCGGGGCGAGGCCACTTTGTTCAAGATCACCCCCGCCAGCCGCAATCCGTGCCGGAATTCGCGCAAGCCCAGCGCCACAGCCCCCGCCGTTTGCGCTTGCCCGCCCGCGTCAATCACCAAGACCACGGGCCAATCCAGATGCAGCGCCAGATCGGCACTTGCCCCGCTGCCCCAAGCCCCAGGTTTGGCCACGCCATCATGCAGCCCCATCGCGCCTTCGGCCAGAACAATATCCGCCCCCCCGGCCTTGGCCAAAAGCCCTGCGATCTGATCCCGCCCCATGGACCAAGAATCCAGATTGAACGACGCCCGCCCCGTCGCCGCCCGATGAAACGCCGGATCAATATAATCGGGGCCCGATTTGAAACATTGCACGGACAAACCCTGCCGCACAAAGGCCCGCGCCAGCCCCAAGGTCACCAGTGTTTTGCCGCTGCCTGACGACGGGGCTGAAATGATCACCCCGCCCGTCATTCGGGAAACCGTGGCTCTGTGCCGCGCGGGCGATAACGGCGGTCGTAATCGTCGGCATAAAGACGGCTTTCGTCAAAGACTTCGGCGGCCAAGGTGCGCCCCACTAGGATCAGGGCTGTGCGGTCAATCTCTGGCCCCACCGCTTGCACGATCGTGCCCAAAGTGGCGCGCACAATGCGCTGATCGGGCCAAGTCGCCCGCCATACCACCGCGACAGGGCAATCAGCCCCGTAGAACGGCACCAGTTCCGCCACCACTTGCGCCAGCGCGTGTACCGACAGGTGAATGGCCAAAGTGGCCCCCGTGGCCGCAAAAGCCGCCAAGGTCTCCCCTTCAGGCATTGCCGTGGCGCGCCCCGAGGTGCGGGTTAAAATCACACTTTGCGCCAAGCCCGGCAAGGTCAACTCCACGCCCAATGCCGCGGCAGAGGCCGCAAACGACGGCACCCCCGGTGTCACATCATAAGGGATACCCAAGGCTTTAAGACGGCGCACCTGTTCCCCCATGGCCGACCAGATCGACACATCGCCCGAATGCAACCGCGCCACATCCAAGCCTCGGGCATGGGCGCCTTGAAAGGCATCCATAATCGCATCCAGCGACATCGTGGCCGTGTTCACAATTTCGCACCCCTTGGGGCAATGGGCCAAGATCCCCTCCGGCACCAAAGACCCCGCGTACAGGCATACCGAAGAGGCTGCAATCAAATCGCGCCCGCGCAGCGTTAGAAGATCCGCCGCCCCCGGACCTGCGCCGATGAAATGCACCGTCATACTTGCCCCTTTGCCACAGACCCGGTCAATGCTGCCTCGGTCAATCCTGCCTCGGTCAATGCTCCCTCGGCCAACGCGGCCACGGCCATCCCATCGGGCCCCTTGCGCTTGGTTTGCACCAAACGCGCGCCGGGACCTGCGCCTGCCAGCGCTGCCGCCTCTGCCACCGATCCGGTCTCGTATTCTGCCATCACCCGTGCCGACCCTTCTACGCCTTGCGCTCGAAGATCACAGCGCGCTATGCCCAGAATTCCAACACCCAAATCCTGCGCCACCCGCATCAACCCCGGTTCGCGCACTTTATCCTCGGCTGTGGCCAAGGCATCCCCCAGGCCCACCAACGCAATCGCCGCCCGCAGGCTTTCGGCGGAAACGCCTCGACGAAAGCCCAATCCTGTCACCCTCATCGTGTCACACTCCACTGCACCACAGGGCGCGCGGCTTGCCAGCCCTGCTTGCCGCCCAAGGGGGCCGCTTGGGCAACATCATAGCGCCACAGATCGCCGCCGTGTTGGGCATGGCAGGCATAAAGCAGCGATTCACTTTCCAACGTCACCGCATTCATCACCAGCCGTGCCCCCATGGGCAAGCGCGCCCAAAGCGCAGACACCAAGACGACATCTGCCCCACCCCCCACAAACACAACATCTGGATCGGGCAAGTGCGTCAGAACATCCAACGCCTTTCCCTGATGCAAATGCCAGCGATGCCCCAGCCCAAAGCTATCCGCATTGCCCCGCGCCCGCTCTGCGCGCACCAGATCAACCTCAACCGCATGGGCCACGCTGCCGGGGGCAGCCAACAAAAACTCGATCGACACCGACCCAGAGCCTGCCCCCAAATCCCACATCACCTCGCCGCCGCGCGGTGCAAGGGTGGATAGCGTCAGCGCGCGAATAGGGCGCTTGGTGATCTGGCCATCATGGGCAAACAAGTCATCCGGCAGACCCGAAGCGCGCGCCATCCCCTGCCCCACACAGTCAACCGCCGCAGCCACCGGCGCGCTAAAGGACAAGTCCCCCATATCTTGCGCCGTGATCTGGGTGATCCGCTCCATGGACCCCCCCAAAGATTCCAACACAAACACCGCAGACCCGCCAAAGCCTTGCCCTGTCAGATAGGCGCAAACCTCACCCACCGCTGACCCATCGCGCAGCAAACAAACAACCTTTTGCCCCCGCGCGAGAACGGGGCGTAAGCGCGTCAAAGGGGCGGCGTGCAGTCCAAGGCAAACAGTGTGCTCTATCCGCCAACCCAAGCGGTTGGCCGCCAGCGCAAAGGTGGATGGGGCCGGATAACTCACCCACTCCCCCGCCGCCAATCGCCCCACCAACGAACCGCCCGCCCCATGCCAGAACGGATCGCCCGAGGCCAGCACCACCACCCGCCGTCCGCTTTCCGCCAAGACGGGGTCCACCGAAAACGGCACCGGCCATGCGCGCCCTGAAACCCCCGCCAAAGCCAGATGCCGTGGCGCACCAAAGACGATTTCCGCCTGTTCCAGCGCCTGACGGCTTGCCAAAGACAGGCCCGCCAGTCCATCCTCGTTCAACCCGATGATCGTGACCCAAGGCTTATCCATGACCCGCGTCCTTTTGCTTGGCGGCACAACCGAGGCGTCGGATTTGGCGAAAGCCTTGGCAGATCAGGGGATTGACGCGGTTTTTTCCTACGCCGGTCGCACCGAAAGGCCCTTGCGCCAACCCCTGCTGCAAAGGATTGGCGGCTTTGGCGGGGTGGCGGGGCTGGTGGATTACCTGCACGAGAACGCCATCACCCACCTTATCGACGCGACCCATCCCTTCGCCGCCCAAATGAGCAGCCACGCGGTGCGGGCCGCAGCCCTGACCAAAACCCCGCTTATAGCCTTTGAACGCGCCCCGTGGCAGCCCATGCAAGGCGACCTTTGGCACCACGTGCCCAACATGGCGGGTGCTGTTGCGGCCCTGCCCGACGCCCCCGCGCGGGTGTTTTTGGCCATTGGGCGGCAGCACTTGAAAGATTTCGCCGCAAAGCCCCAGCATCATTACCTTTTGCGGCTGGTCGATCATCCCGCCGCCCTGCCCTTGCCGCAAACCACGGCCCTTATCGCGCGCGGCCCTTTTACACTGCAAGGCGACCTTGACCTGCTGCAATCCCACCGCATCACCCATATCGTCGCCAAAAACGCTGGCGGCACCGGAGCGCGCGCCAAGTTGGACGCTGCCCGCGCCCTGTCCTTGCCCGTCATCTTGATCAACCGCCCCTTTGTGCCCGACAGGCCAAGGGTCGATAGCGTGCCGCAGGTTCTGGCGTGGCTTCATCGCGCAAACCTTGGCGTGTAAACAAATTTCCCCACAGCGCGTGTGGCGGAATTGCCCAAGATCACCACCGTGCGCATATCTGCCATCTCGGGCACGGCTTGGCCCAAAGGTACAGTCAAAAGGAATTGATCGGGCGTCGATACGGCGCGGGCAAACGAAATCAGCCTGTTTTCCCCGCAACTTGCCCGCAAAACCTCTAGCGCTTTGGCAAATCCTTCGGGCCTGCTGGCCGAGCGCGGGTTGTAAAACGCCATGGCCAGATCGGCTTCTGCGGCAAGGCGCAGGCGGCGTTCGATCAGTTCCCATGGCTTAAGGTTGTCTGACAGGTTGATGCAGCAAAAATCATGGCCCAAGGGCGCCCCCAAAGCCGCCGCCGCCGCCAGCATCGCGGTGATGCCGGGCAAAACGCGGATGTTGAGGGCCTGCGCCTCTGGCCAATCTTCCAACGCTTCAAAGACCGCCGAAGCCATGGCAAAAACCCCAGGATCGCCAGAAGACACCACCACAACGCTTTGACCTTGCAATGCCATTTCTAACGCAT
>CAXNKP010000205.1:0-4995 GCA_964202815.1 Stagnihabitans sp.
GGTTGCGGCGGGGCTGGCCATTGGGGTGCTGGGGCTGGGTTTGTCGTCGCTGATTGGCAAGCCGTTGGAAAGCCAAACGCTGGATGCACCGGGCAAGTTGGCTATTCCCGTCTTGGCCGATCTGCCGGTGATCGGGCCACTTTTTGAGCAGGATGTGGTGGTTTATCTAACCTTTGGCTTGGCGGTGGTGATCTGGGCGGTTCTGAACCATTCCAAACTGGGCTTGATCATCCGCGCTGTGGGCGAAAACCCGCATGCAGCCCGCGCGATCGGCTTTCGCGTGCTGCGCATCCGGCTGGCGGCTGTGGCCTTTGGCGGGGCCATGGCGGGGATGGCGGGGGCCTATGCGTCCACCATCTACACCCCCCTTTGGGCCGACGGGATGATCGCGGGGCGGGGTTGGATTGCGGTGGCGCTGGTGGTCTTTGGCACTTGGGCTGCGGGGCGAATCGTCTTTGGTGCCGTGCTTTTTGGGGCTTTGTCTTTGGGCGGGCTGATCGCCCAAGCGGCAGGCGTGGCGCTGCCATCGCAACTTTTGGCATCCTTGCCCTATGCGGTGACGATTGTGATGCTGGCGGTGATCTCTTCGAACCGGCGCAGGATGCGGTTGAACACGGTCGCCTCTTTGGGCCAGCCTTTTGCCGGTTAAACAGCCCTGACGCTGCCCTTATGGGCAGCTAACAAATTGATGTCATGTCAAAAGATGGTGGGCGATCCTGGAATCGAACCAGGCACGAGTCGCCTCGGCGGAGTTACAGTCCGCTGCCACACCTTGTAGCATATCGCCCACTGAGGCTGGGGAATATCCAAGGGGCAGCGGGGCGTCAAGGGGGAGCGTGCAGAAGGTTTCAGCTTGCGCCAACCGCCAAGCCGCGCCAAATGGGGTTCAAAGACGAGGGCATCATGACGGGCTATAGCGGCACAACCAAACCCACTTGGGTGGTCGACAAAGAACGCACCAAACGCGCAGAGGCGAAAGAGACGCTGTGGCTGTTTGGCATCCACGCCGTGCGCGATGCGCTTTTGAACCCTAACCGCGAAAAGCTGCGGCTGGTTCTGACCAAAAACGCCGCCGACCGCTTGGCCGAGGCGCTGCCCCATGCGGGGATCGAACCCGAAATCGTTGACCCGCGCAAATTCCAAGTGCCGATTGCCGAAGATTCGGTGCACCAAGGGGCGGCTATGGAAGTGCGCCCGCTGAACTGGGGCAAACTGGAAGATGTGTGCATTTCCGGCAAGGGCAACGCGCTGGTGGTGTGCCTTGACCGCGTGACTGATCCGCATAATGCGGGGGCTGTTTTGCGCTCGGCCGAGGTGTTCGGGGCGCGTGCTGTGATCGCGCCGCGCCACCATTCGGCCCCCGAAACCGGCGCCTTGGCCAAGACGGCCTCGGGCGCTTTGGAGCGCCAACCCTACCTGCGCGTCACCAACCTGTCGGATGCAATGGTGACATTGCGTGAGATGGGCTATGTGCTGATCGGATTGGACGGCGAGGGCAGTGTGACGCTTTCCCAAGCCATGGCCGATGCGGGCACGCGGGCTGTGGCGATCGTCATGGGGGCCGAGGGGCCGGGCCTGCGTGAAAAGACACGCGAAACCTGCGATGTCATCGCCCGGATCCCGTTTGCTGATGCTTTTGGCTCGCTCAACGTTTCAAACGCGGCGGCGATTGCGCTTTACGCGGCCTCGGTGCGCTGAAAGTGTGTAAGTGTATCAATGGTTTAAACTTTGACTATTGTTTTGTGATTCTTTGTACCCAAAAATTTACATAAGCCTCTACGGCGGAAAGACATGCGAAACCTGCGCTGTCATCGCCAGGATCCCGTTTGCCGATGTTTTTGGACCGCTCAATGCATCAAATTCGGCTGCAATTGCACTTTATGCCGCATCGGTGCGCTGAAAGTGAATAAATTTAGAAATAGTTTTAGAGTTCACCACTCTTGTGGGGTCTTTTAAATTTAAAAAATCTACTTTAAGTTGTAAACAGAGGTTCGCTCGGAACGCGGCTTCTTTCACTGTCCCTTGTTCCATACTGGCACCCGAGCTAAGGCTCGGGTGCCCTTTTGAGGACACATGTTCCATGACGCAAGATGCCCTTGTGGCCCGGATCTTGACCGAGGTCAAACTGATAGCCCTTGTGGGCTGGTCGCCCAAACCTGACCGGCCCAGCCACCGTGTCGCGGCCTATCTGGCGGGGCGGGGCTATCGGATTATACCGGTTAATCCCGGCCAAGCCGGTGTGCTAACACCTTGGGGAGAGGTGGTCCGCGCGGCACTGTCTGACATAGCCGAGCCTGTCGATATGATCGACATTTTCCGCGCCCCTGCCGAGGTGGGCCCCGTGGTCGAGGAGGCCATAGCCCGCCTCTCCGGTCGCCGCGCCATCTGGATGCAACTGGGCGTGATCAACGAAGCCGCCGCCCAAACCGCCGCCGAGGCAGGGCTTGAAGTGGTGATGGATCGCTGTCCCGCCATCGAGATTCCACGCTTGGGTCTTTGACCTTTTCATCTTGGGCAGAATACTCCACGGGGGTGCGGGGGTGTGAAACCCCCGTTTGGTGGCCCAAAGCAACGCGCGATGGATCGGCCTGCGCCCCTTGGGGTTAAATCTTGTTCATGCGGTTGGCGATCAGATCATCCACCACCGCCGGATCGGCCAGGGTCGATGTGTCGCCCATAGCCGTGAAATCGTTCTCGGCGATCTTGCGCAGAATGCGCCGCATGATTTTTCCCGAACGAGTCTTGGGCAGACCAGGGGCCCATTGGATCAGGTCGGGGGTGGCAATCGGCCCAATCTCGGTGCGCACCCATTTGACCAGCTCTTTGCGCAAATCGTCCGAGGGTTCGATGCCGCGCATCAAGGTGACATAGGCATAGATGCCTTGCCCTTTGATATCGTGAGGGTAGCCCACCACAGCGCTTTCGGCGACCTTGGGGTGGGCGACAAGGGCGGATTCGACCTCTGCCGTGCCCAAGCGGTGGCCAGAGACGTTCAAGACGTCATCCACCCGTCCGGTGATCCAATAGTAGCCATCCGCATCGCGGCGGCAGCCGTCGCCGGTGAAGTAATAGCCCGGATATTGGGCAAAATACGCCTCTTCAAAGCGCTTATGATCGCCCCAAAGCGTGCGCATCTGGCCCGGCCAGCTGTCGGCAATGCACAAGACGCCATCGGTTTCTGTCGCGGTTTGCACTTTGCCGGTCGCGGGATCCAGCACTTCTGGGCGCACGCCGAAGAAGGGCTTGGTGGCCGACCCCGGCTTTTGCGCAATGGCGCCGGGCAAGGGTGTTATGATATGTCCGCCGGTTTCTGTCTGCCAGAAGGTGTCAACGATGGGGCATTTGCCCTTGCCGATGTGGGTGAAATACCAGTTCCACGCTTCGGGGTTGATGGGCTCTCCCACCGAGCCCAAAAGCCGCAGCGAGGACATGTCGTGCTTGTCAATCAGATCGGTTCCCATAGCCATCAGGCTGCGGATCGCGGTGGGGGCGGTGTAGAACTGGGTGACTTTATGTTTGGCAATCACCTCCCAAAAGCGGCCCGCGTCTGGATAGGTGGGCACGCCTTCAAACATCACGGTTGTCGCGCCATTGGCCAAGGGGCCATAGACGATATAGCTGTGCCCCGTCACCCAACCCACATCTGCCGTGCACCAAAAGACATCGCCGTCTTTATAGTCAAACGTCATCTCATGCGTCATGGCCGCATAGACCAGATAGCCCGCCGTGGTATGAACCACCCCCTTGGGCTTGCCTGTCGAGCCGGAGGTGTACAAGATAAACAGCGGATCTTCGGCCCCCATCTCGGTATAGGGGCAATACGGGGCGGCTTGGGCCATCTCGGCCTTCAGGTCAAAATCGCGGCCTTCGGTCCAATGGGTTTCATCGCCGGTGTGTTTGACAACAAGGCAATGGACCGAATCCTTGCAATGCAGCAGGGCCTGATCGGCGTTGGATTTCAGCGGCGTCTTCTTGCCCGCGCGGGGGCCATAATCGGCGGTGATCAGCACTTTCGCTTGCGAATCATTGATCCGGTTGGCCAGCGCATCGGGCGAAAAGCCGCCAAAGACCACGGAATGAATGGCCCCGATCCGCGCGCAGGCCAGCATGGCATAGGCGGCTTCTGGGATCATGGGCATATACAGCACCACGCGGTCGCCCTTGGTCACACCGTGCGATTTGAGCACATTGGCCAGACGGCTGGTTTGTTCCAAAAGCTCGCCGTAGGTGATGTGGCGTGCGGGGGTTTTGGGATCATCAGGCTCCCAGATGATCGCGGTCTGGTTGGCGCGCGTGATCATGTGGCGGTCGATGCAATTGGCCGAGACGTTGGTGGTGCCGTCCTCATACCATTTGATTGACACTTCGCCGGGTTTGAACGTGGTGTTCTTGACCTTGGTGAAAGGCTTGATCCAGTCGATCCGCCGTCCTTCGGTGGCCCAAAACGTGTCAGGATCCGCCATCGAGGCCGCGTAGCGCGCAGCGTAGCCTGCAGGCGTCACATTGGCCTGTGCGACAAACTCTGCTGTGGCGGTGTAAAGTGCCGGTGCCCGATCGTTCATGATATCCCCCTAGGTCAGCCCCAGTGCCCGCTTTTACGGGTGGTGGGTGCCGTCTTTATCTTCGAAGTGTCAGCGCTTTCGCAAGTCCCGCCATGTACGAAAGCCAGCGTAGCGGCGATTTATGCGAGCGTTCATCTTATCGTAATCTTTGGTTTTTGCCCACAGCCTCTACAAGCCTACCCAAAGCCCCCGCAAGAAAACTTTTGCCCAAGTTGCGCGGACGACCGAAAGTTTTGCGTCCAAACTGGGGATGAGCCGGGAAGCCAAGCCTTATGCAGGCGAATCAAGTTCGCCCAAGGTTGCCATATAGCGCACCAAGGGTGGGGAGAGGCCCGCCTTTTCCAGAATGCGGCGCTGGCTGGGGCGCACACCCAGCAAGGCCATTTGCCCGCCGTTACGCTTTGTGCGCAGGGCCAGCAAATCCAAGGCGCGT
>CAXNKP010000206.1:0-4982 GCA_964202815.1 Stagnihabitans sp.
CTTTGGCCGCAGACTTTGGCGGCATCGGGGTAACCGGATCAAACCAAAGCACGGACGATATCAAACGCTTGGTCGATGCAACCATGGCCGGCTATGGGCGCATTGACGTGCTTGTGAATTCGGCCGGCCACGGACCGCGCGCGCCGATCTTAGAGATCACCGACGAGGATTGGCACAAGGGCATGGAGGTATACCTTATGCCCATCATCCGCACCGCGCGGGTTGTGGCCCCCCTCATGGTGGCGCAGGGTGGGGGCAGCATCATCAACATCTCTACCGCTTGGGCCTTTGAACCCTCGGCGATGTTCCCGACCTCGGCGGTGTTTCGTGCCGGTTTGGCCAGCTATACCAAGATCTTCGCCGATGATTTTGCACCCAAAAACGTGCGGATGAACAATATCTTGCCCGGTTGGATCGACAGCCTGCCCGCCACCGAGGCGCGCCGCCAATCGGTTCCCATGGGCCGCTATGGCCGCGCGGAGGAAATCGCGGCCACGGTGGCGTTTCTGGCATCGGACGGCGCAGGATATATCACCGGACAGAACCTGCGGGTGGATGGCGGGATCACGCGGTCGGTGTAAAGGGCGGATTAGAAGTCGAACAACTCGCCCAAAATCCCGCCCTTGCGCTTTTTCTTATAGCGGTCGTCGTCATCGTCGTCGTCGCGGTACCTTTGGCCTTGCGGCTGCGCCATGGTGAAGGGGGCTGCGCCGGTCTGGGGTTGCGTGGCTGGCGCGGAGGCGGGGGTGGCGCGCTCGATAATCTTGTCCAATTCGCCACGGTCCAGCCAGACACCGCGGCATTTCGGGCAATAGTCAATCTCGACCCCGCTGCGGTCAGTCATAACAAGGGGTTGGCCATCCATCGGGCAAAGCATCTGCATCTCCTGCGTTGTGTCGGCCTAAAGATAGGTACGCCTTTTCGGCCATACAAGCGCGCGTCATTGAAGGGCGGCAAATTTGCGCTTAATCTTAGCCCATGAACCGCAGGATAGGATGACCCCCATGACCACGCCCTATACACCGCCGAAAGTCTGGACTTGGGATCAAGAGAATGGCGGCAAGTTCGCCACGATCAACCGGCCCATTTCTGGCGCCACGCATGACAAAGACCTGCCGCGCGGGGAGCATCCGTTTCAGCTGTACTCGCTGGCAACGCCCAATGGCGTCAAAGTCACCCTGATGTTTGAAGAGTTGCTGCAAGCGGGTCACGCGGCCGAATATGACGCTTGGCTGATCACCATCGGCAAGGGCGAGCAGTTCGGATCTGGCTTTGTGGCGGTGAACCCCAACTCCAAGATCCCCGCCCTGCTGGACCTGACAGGGCCCGAACCTTTGCGCGTCTTTGAATCAGGCTCGATCCTGATCCATCTGGCCGAGAAATTCGGCGCTTTCCTGCCCACCGCTGGCCCGATGCGCACCGAGGCGCTCAATTGGCTGATGTGGCAGATGGGATCGGCCCCCTTCTTGGGCGGCGGGTTTGGGCATTTTTACACCTATGCGCCCGAAAAGATCGAATATGCCATCAACCGCTACGCGATGGAGGTGAAGCGCCAGTTGGATGTGCTGGACCGCCATCTTGCCCAGCACGCATGGATGGCGGGCGACTATTCCATCGCCGACATGGCGATCTGGCCATGGTATGGCAACTTAGTCTTGGGGCGCAGCTACCCTGAGGCGGACAGGTTTTTGGATGTGGGCATCTATACCAACGTGAAACGCTGGGCTGATGCGATCGAGGCGCGACCCGCGGTCAAACGTGGCCGCATTGTGAACAAGATCTCAGGCGATCCGTCAGAGCAGATGGCTGAACGCCACTCTGCGGCAGATTTTGCGGGGCGGGTCTAGGGGCAGGCAGGTTTGAGGGCAAGCCCTATGGGCCGGCGGCCTGCTCGGTCCTTTACAGGACAAAACTTGCGGCCGTCAGGTCAAAAAGGCCTGTCAGCACGATCCGGGTGTCGGCCATTCCATAGCCCGCTGTCTGCACCTCGATCAGCGTGGTGCCAGAGACCGTATCGCGGGTATAGCGCACTTCGGCCCCGCTGCCGCTGAAGACGTTTGTGCCGATGAAAAGAAAGGCGTCATCGACCCCGCCCATCACGGCATCCAACACGGACAGATCCATCAGATCGATGCCTTTTTCAAAGTCTTTGATCGTATCAAAGCCTGACCAAATGCTGTCGGCCAATCCCGCAAACACAAAGCTATCAGCCCCTTTGCCGCCGTAAAGAACATCGGCTTGGGTCCCGCCCACCAACCTATCGGCCCCATCCCCGCCAGACAGCGTGTCTGCCCCACCACCGCCCGACAAGGTATTGGCCAAAGCACTGCCCGTCAGCGTGTCGGCATAGGCGCTGCCAAACAAGTCTTCAAAGCCCAAAAGGCGCAACCTGTCGCCCTTGTCCTCGAAGAAGGCTTTGTTGGTGGCAAGGTTAGCTGTCACGCCCAATAGGCTGGAAAGCGCATCAAACCGCAGCACGTCGCGCCCTGTGCCGCCGATCAGGGTGTCATTGCCATAGCCCACATAAACCACATCGGCGCCTGGTCCGCCTTCCAGGCGGTCGTTCCCCTCGCCGCCGCGCAAAGTATCAATCCCCGCGCCACCCATCAGACGGTTGTTGCCTTCGCCGCCGTTCAGCGCGTCATTGCCGCCCAATCCCCACAAAACATCGTCTCCACCAGCGCCCACGATCGTATTCGCGCTTGCATTGCCTGTGCCCGTCATCCCACCAGCGCCGCTGAGGATCAAAGTCTCGATCCCCGCCGTTAGCCCGAAACTTGTGGTGGCAAAGACTGTGTCCAAGCCGCCGGTTGTGTCGCTGATCTGTGTGTCGGGACGGTCAACGTGGTACTGATCGTCACCGGTGCCACCATAAACACAGCCCATCACGCGCCCCCCTGTCTGATAAAACGCGCCAAGCCCGTTGCCCAGAACCACATCGCCCATCACCAGCCCGCTGACCCTGAGCGTGTCATTGCTGCCGCCCAGCTGAATGTCGCCGTGAATGGTGCCCGAGTTGAACATATTGGCCGAAAGGGTCGCTATGACATCTCCCTCGATAAGGCCAGAGTTGCGCAGCGTGAGGGTGCCATCGACCGCAATCGCCGCACCACTGGCAGAGGCGTTGAGGATATTGCCAGTGTTGGTGAGCGTGACCCCGCCTTGGCCCCAGACTTGGATCGTAGGCCCGGTGCCAGCCGTGCTGATTGCGCCGGTGTTGCTGATCACGACGGCAGATGACGGGTCCAACGTCAGCGCAATGGCATGGCCCGCCGCAAAGCCCAATCCCCGCAAAGTGCCGTCATTGCCGATATTGATCGTGGAGAAGGGTTTGGAAGCCGCAAGATTGATCCCCTGCCCGCCGCTGACCATACCCGACAAATGCAGCGCAAAAGGGCCCGCAAAGCTGCCAGATATTGCCGCCAGATCAATCCCGCTGGTCACAACCGAGCCTGTCGCGGCAATGGTCACGCTGGTTGACGCCGCAGCGTTCAGCACCAAGGCACTGGCGGTCGAGGCCGCCAAGGCCCCATATGACACCAGCGTCGCCGTGCCCGCCAGCACCGCAGCCGACCCGACAGGGGCCAAGATTGACCCATTGGCCGCCACAAACCCGAACTCACCGGCTGACATGCTTTGACCCGACTGCGTGTCGGTCGTCACCACAAAAGACGCCATGTTAAACCCCATACCCCAGCACCCCCCCGGGCGCTGACCCAAGACCAACTTTGGCACCAACCCCCTAGCAAAAGGTTGACACGCCCTTGCCCCCGCCCCCCATTTTTCGGCAATTTGGTTTAACTTAGCGCCATCGCGGGCCCAGCCTTTGATGGGTGCTGCGGTGGATGTCAGATCCGGCGAATTTACGTCGGTTTATGACTTGTGTTGCCCCGAACTTCCGGCATGATCAACTTGAGCCGGAACGATGGCGTCGTTCCAAGGGATAGCCCTGCCGCTTGCGCCGCCTGCGCTTTCGTCCTGTACGCCGGGACCTTTCGGGGTCCGCATGGCATGACCCCTTGTCTGAGGTCTGTTATGACGAACCGTCCAGAACACTACCGTTTCCACCAAGGCGACCGCGTTTTGCCTTTTGCGGCCGAAGAATATGATGCCCGTTTGGCCGGCCTGCGGGAGTTGATGGAAATGCAGGGCATTGACGCCTGTGTCTTCACCTCGATGCATTCCATCGCCTACTATTCGGGCTTTCTCTATTGCTCGTTCGGGCGGCCCTATGGCTTGATCGTCACCCCGACGCAATCGGTGACCATCAGCGCGGGGATTGACGCAGGCCAACCTTGGCGACGCTGCCATGGGGACAATATCACCTACACCGATTGGGCACGCGACAATTACTGGCGCGCGGTCTGCTCTGTCACGGGCGAAGACAAGGTGATTGGCTGTGAGGCGGATCATTTGACACTGGTGCAATCCGAAAAGCTGAACGCTTTTCTGAAGCCCAAGCGCGGGGTGGATATCTCCAAGGGTGCAATGGAACAGCGGATGATGAAATCGGCAGCCGAAATCGCCCTGATCCGGCACGGCGCGGCTGTGGCCGATGTGGGCGGCTTTGCCATCCGCGATGCGGTGAAAGAGGGTTTGCGCGAAATTGACATTGCCATGGCAGGTCGTGATGCGATGGAACTAGAGATCGCCAAGCGCTTTCCAGATGCCGAATACCGCGACACCTGGGTTTGGTTCCAGTCTGGCATCAACACCGACGGCGCGCATAACCCGGTGACGGGCCGCAAGCTTAAACGGGGCGATATCTTGTCGCTAAACACCTTCCCCATGATCTCAGGCTATTACACCGCGCTGGAACGCACGATGTTCGTACAAGAGATCGACGCCGCCTCGCGCAGGATTTGGGATATCAATGTGGCCGCCCATGAATACGGGATGAGCCTTTTGGTGCCGGGTGCTAAGTGTTCCGATGTCACAGCCAAGCTCAACACCTTTTTTGAAGAGCATCAGGTGCTGCAATA
>CAXNKP010000207.1:0-4930 GCA_964202815.1 Stagnihabitans sp.
ACTCGTTCGGCCAAATCTCGATCATGAAGAAACAGAACCGGCGCGAGGATATATCCAACAACACCGCCTGATCGGGCATCTGTGGGCCACGGTCCCAGCGCAGCCATGGGGTGATGTAGTAGACGGCCAGCATGGCCCCCATCAGCCACCATTTCAGCGTGCGGAACTGGCCCTTCACGCGGCGGGGGAAAATCGGTTCATGCGCTGCGTAAAGCTGCGAGGGGTCTTGGGCGTTTGACATGACAGGGTCCTATTCGCTGCCCCTGTTCTGCACCGCAGCGTCAAGCACCGCCTTGACCTAGGTCAATTCCCCCCTCTTTGGCCCTTGGCTCAAAAAAGACGGGGCATGGCACAAGGCCAGCCCCGCAAAGGTGGTACAGGAGGAGAAAGCAACCCCTGCGCGGGGCCACTGTTAGAAAGCACCGGCACCCAGGAACCGCGCGAACAGGAAGGTGCCGGTGCCCATGCCGCCCGCAAAAGATGTGGGCGACACAGCTCGGAATTACTCGCCGCCACCCAAAGAGTGGACGTAAACCGCAACGGCGCGGATGTCGGCCTCGGTCAAGCGGGCGGTGCTGCGGGCGGAGGCATAGCCCCAACTGGGCATCACGCCGCCACGACCTTCGGTCAGGGATTTGGTCAAGGTGACCTCATCCCCGCCATAAAGCCAGATGACGTCGGTTAGGTTCGGGGCACCCAGATCACGGTTGCCCTTGCCGTCTTCGCCATGGCAGGCCACGCAGTTTTCGGAGAAGATCTGCGCGCCGGCCGTGGCTTTGGCCTCGTGCGCCGTTTGGCCCGAGAGTTTCAGCACATAGTGGACCACTTGGCCGATTTGGTCCGCACTTAGCTTGGCCGTGGCCATATCGGCCAGCGGTCCGCTGGCCTTGTCCGACCATGCGGGCATATAGATGCCCACATTGCGCGCATCGGGATCAACCGTATTGCGCACGCCGTGGGTGATGGTCGCATGGATCGCATCAATCGCCCCGCCATAAAGCCAGTCATTGTCCAGAAGGTTGGCATAGCCCAAGGTCTGCACCCCCGCCGCACCAGAACCGTGGCAAGGCGCGCAGTTGGTTGCGAACAGCGACTTGCCCGCCGCCAAAGCATAGGCCTTCAGCGCATCGTCGCCTTCAATGGCGGTCAGGTCTGCCGCGACCAGCTGGGCTTTGATGGGCGCATTCAGCGCGTCAAAATGCTGGATGTCGGCGTCAACATCCGCACGGGTCGATGACCCCAAGACCCCCGGCGTTGCCCCGTAAATCAACGGCCATGCCGGATAGGCGATGGTATAACCGATGGCAAAAAGGATGGTCAGATAAAAGGTCCAAAGCCACCAGCGCGGCAGGGGGGTATTGAGCTCTTCGATACCGTCCCAAGTATGGCCAGTGGTGCCGACTTTGGTCTTGGCATCGTCTTTGATTGGCTTGGCACACATCGCTCAGCCCTCCTTGGAAGGTCCGGGCAGGGGCCCGGGGGATTTATCGTGCTTGAAGATCACGTTGGCGGCGTCTTGGTGGATCGCTTTGCTACCGGGTCGAAAGGCCCAAAGGGCTGCCCCCACGAAAAACACCGTCAGCAGCAAAAGCGCCCAGCTGTCGGCCAGTTCGCGCAGGAAGGAATAGGTTTCCATACCGCCCCCCCTACCGCGACGCATCGGGCGTGAAGGTCGAAAAATCGACCAACGTGCCCAGCATTTGCAGATACGCCACCAGCGCATCCATTTCGCTGACACCGGGCTTGCCGTCAAAATCCGCCACCGTCACCTTGGCCCCATAGCGGCCAATCAGGCCAGAGGCGTCACCATCCGGCGTGTCTTGGGCCACAAAGTCGGCCTTGGCGTTGGCGATTTGATCGTCGGTATAGGGCACGCCGACCATGCGGTGGGTCTTCATCTCATCCGCCATGAACTGCGGATCAAGCGGAGACGTTGCAAGGAAAGCATATTTCGGCATGACCGATTCCGGCACGATGGCTTCGGGGTTGGACAGGTGGTCAACATGCCAAGCGTTGGAATATTTGCCCCCCACACGGGCCAGATCCGGCCCCGTGCGCTTGGACCCCCATTGGAACGGGTGGTCATACATCGATTCCGCTGCCAGCGAGTAATGACCGTACCGCTCCACCTCGTCACGCATCGGGCGGATCATCTGGCTGTGGCAGACATAGCAGCCCTCACGGATGTAGATATCGCGGCCGGCCAGTTCCAAGGGCGTATAGGGGCGCATGCCTTGGACGGTTTCGATGGTGTTTTGCAGATAGAACAGCGGCACGATCTGCACCAGCCCGCCGATCAGCACGACCAAAAGGCTTAGAACCAGAAGGATCGAGGCGTTTTTCTCGATGATCTTGTGTTTGTCTAGAAATGCCATCGTCCCGCTCCTATTCAGCCGGGATGGCGGCGTAAGCACTGGCCTTGGCAGGCTGGGCGTTCACCGTCATCCAAAGATTGTACACCATGATAAGCCCACCGGTCAGGAACATCGTCCCGCCCAATCCGCGCACCACATACATCGGGAACTTGGCCGCCACCGTGTCGGCGAAAGCGTTCACAAGAAAGCCGTTCGCATCCACTTCGCGCCACATCAGGCCTTCCATGATGCCCGTCACCCACATCGAAGAGGCGTAAAGAACGATGCCGATCGTCGCCAACCAGAAGTGCCACGACACCAGTTTCAGCGAATACAGCCCCGCGCGGTTCCACAGACGGGGGGTCAGGAAATACAGCACCGAGAAGGTGATCATTCCGTTCCAGCCGAGCGCACCGGAATGCACATGGCCAATCGTCCAGTCGGTATAATGGCTTAGCGCGTTGACGGCCTTGATCGACATAACCGGGCCTTCAAAGGTCGACATGCCGTAAAAGCCGATGGCAATCACCATCATCCGCAGCACCGGATCGGTGCGCAGCTTGTCCCAAGCGCCTGACAGCGTCATCAAGCCGTTGATCATGCCACCCCAAGAGGGCATCCACAGCATGACCGAAAACACCATGCCAAGGGTCGCGGCCCAATCCGGCAGTGCCGTATAGTGCAAGTGGTGCGGGCCAGCCCAGATATACAGGAAGATCAGCGCCCAGAAGTGGATGATCGACAGCTTGTAGCTGTAAACTGGCCGCTCGACCTGTTTGGGCACGAAGTAGTACATCATGCCCAAGAAGCCGGCCGTCAGAAAAAAGCCCACAGCGTTGTGGCCATACCACCACTGAACCATGGCATCTTGCACGCCCGAATAGACCGGCACCGACAAAGACCCCAAGATCGACACCGGAATGGCCGCGTTATTGACAAGGTGCAACATTGCCACGGTCAGGATCATCGACAGATAGAACCAGTTGGCGACGTAGATATGGGGTTCACGCCGTTTGACCAAAGTGCCAACAAACACCGCCAGAAATGCCACCCAGACCACGGTGATCCAAAGATCAATATACCAAACCGTCTCGGCATATTCCTTGCCCTCGGTTCCACCCAGGATGTAGGACGATGCCGCCAGCACGATCATCAACTGCCAGCCCCAAAACACAAACCACCCCAAATTACCGCCCCAAAGCCGCGCAGCGCTGGTGCGCTGAACGACGTAAAAAGCCGACATAATCAGCGCATTGCCGCCAAAGGCAAAGATCACGGCTGAGGTATGAAGGGGCCGCAAGCGGCCAAAGTTCAAAATCCCCTCAGTGACATTCCCTAAGTTCAGCGCGGGGTAGGCCAGTTGAAAGGCGATCACCACGCCCACCAAAAACCCCACAATCCCCCAAAATGTGGTGGCAATTACGCCAGCCCGGATCACCCCATCTTCGTAGTCATTCGGCGTGTTTGGCGCATCCTCGCCCACATGGCGCAGCACATAGATAAAAGTGATCGCTGCCGCGATGGCCACCTCTATGGCGTTAACCATGTAGGGCAGATCATGCGCGTAATTGGCGGCAATAGCGGCTATAAGCCCCACGCCCGCCAGCACGATCAATTTGACGTAGTCCCACATTTGCTTGTCCCTTCGTCTTTTGACCCAGCTTTGCGCGCCGGTTCTTGCGCCGCGATAGGGGTTCTAACTGCCGCCCATTTTGCAGGTGCGGCGAAGGGATGCCTTGATCCATGTCAATTCGGCGTGATGGTGAACATGATCCGTATCAAGGCGCGGCCATCTGGGTACTGCCATAAAGGCCCCATCGTGGAATTCGGAGGCGAATATGAGCTACAAATCCATCCTCACCGCTGTCACCAATCCCCGCATGGCCAAGGTGCAGGTGACCGCCGCGGCCCACATAGCCTTGGGCTTTGATGCGCATTTGGACATTTTGGCGATAGGCGTTGATCAAGCTCAGATGGGCTATGCCTATATCGGCGCAGGTGCTGTCTTAAGCGAGTTTTCTCTGGAACGCGCCGAGGCCGATGCCCATGCCGCAGCCAAAGCCGCGCGTAGCGCCTTGGCGGAAATGGACCCCGCCCTGCGGTTTAGCGTCGAGACAGTCGTGGCCGAGATGGGCAGCCTGACGTCGGTCGTGGGCAATGCGGCCAGCTTTGTCGATCTTGTGGTGCAATGCAGGCCCTACACTGGCGATCAAAACTATCAGGCCGAAGCGGTGATTGAAGCGGCCCTGTTTGAAGGCCGCGCACCGGTGCTGATCATTCCCGAAACCGAAATGGGTAAGGGTCTGAGGCTGGACACCTTGGCCAATCCCCGCCGCGTTCTGCTGGCTTGGAACCAAAGCAGCGAGGCCTTGGCCGCCGTGCGCCGCGCTTTGCCCTTTCTGAAGATGGCCGAACTGGTCGATGTGACCGTGATAGACCCACCCGCCCGTGGGCCAGAACGGTCGGATCCGGGAGGGGTCTTGTGCCAATACCTCGTGCGTCACGGCGTGAAAGCGCAGGTTTCAGTTCTGGCTAAGACCATGCCGAAAATCTCGGACGTTTTGGCCCGCCACGCG
>CAXNKP010000208.1:0-4926 GCA_964202815.1 Stagnihabitans sp.
GATCGAATCGATAAAGCCTGGAATGGCCACTTGATCAGGGTTGACCCGGTCGCCAAACAGGCGTGCCAGCCAACCGGGATTGTTCTCGTAGGCGGCAATCGCCTCCCACTCTTTGGCACCGGCAAACAAGCGGATCGAGGATTGCGCAGAGGCCCCGGGGGCGACGGT
The DNA here is from genome assembly GCA_964202815.1 of Stagnihabitans sp. Lineage (GTDB taxonomy): Bacteria > Pseudomonadota > Alphaproteobacteria > Rhodobacterales > Rhodobacteraceae > Stagnihabitans. The sequence continues at coordinate 169 of CAXNKP010000208.1, forward strand.
CATCAGGGGTTGGCGCACCTCGGTCTGATAGATGTCGGCAGCTGGGGTGTATTTGGTCACTGCGGTAAAAGGCTTGCCCTGTTCGGGGATCAGGGTTGTCATCCAGTAATGGTCGGTAAACCCGATCCAGCCGTCGCCCGTCGAGCCCACGGCTTCGCCCTTGGCGCCTTCAAAGTCTGCCTGTTTGGGCAGGTCGCTGTAATGTGATTCTTCCAGATCGCCATCAATCCGGCGCACGGGGCCCTCATGCACCACATAGACGCCTTCTAACTTGGGCAGGCCATGCCGGGCGATGATGCCATAGGGGGCAAGACGTGCCTCGGTCGCGCCAGAGTTCGCGACTTCATCGGTTACGGTGAACAGAAAGTCTTTGTCCACAGAAATCGTGCGGGTGAACGCCAAACCCTTGCCGTTGGCCCAAGACAGCGTCACGGGCTGGTCGGGGCCCAGTATACTGCCATTGGTCAGGGTCCATTCCGTTTTTGCACCCGGCACGTCGGCCTCGGTCAGGCCATTGCCGGGGGCAAAGCCAAACACTGCATAATAGGCCTTTTCCTGGCCAACTGGGGACAACAGCTGCACCGTAGGAGAAGTCGGGTCAATGGTTGTACGATAGGTTTTCAGGGCCAGATCGTCGATCCGCCCGCCCAGCATCGAGATAGAGCCCGAGAGTTTGGGCGTATCCACCGTCAGGCGCGGGGCTTTGGGTTCTGCCGTGGCGGTAAGCGCCGGGGTCAATGTGGTGGTATCGGCCAGCGTGGGTGTAGCAGCTGTCGAGGAAGTTTCAGCCGGAAGGGCTGTCAGCGCGGGTTGTTCGCTGGGGAACCATGTTGGAAACAGCATAGGTCCCGCCACAAACCAGACCAGGATGACCAAGGCCGATAGCACGGTAGCAAGGAGAAGGTTCTTGTTCTGATCGTCCATCGGGACTTCCGCCATTTCTAAGCTTAATCTGCGACCTTCAACGACAGGGGGACTGAAAGGTCAAGCGCTTTCACAGCAATTACGCCCGCAGAGGCAGAAGTCGGGGCTGATCAGGGACATTTGGCGCCTAGGCTGTGCGCCGCACGTGGGGGCCGCGGCCGGTGTGGCGGGCGATCCACGCGGCCATCGCACTGGCGGTCATGGCCGGGGCAATGTGAAAGCCTTGTACAGCGTCACAGCCCAGATCGGCCAGCATGGCCAGATCGGCGGGTGTTTCCACCCCTTCGGCCAAGGTTTGCAGGCCCACTTCCTTGGCCATGGCCACCATGGCGATGATGCAATCTTGCAGTCTTGGGTCACGGTGCACGCCGCTGACAAAGCGGCGGTCAATCTTGATTCGCCCAACTGCAAAGTGCCTTACGGCCGCCAAAGTCGCGTTGCCTGTGCCAAAATCGTCCAGATCAATCCCGCAGCCTAGGCGGGCAAGGCCCGCGATATTGGCTGCGATTCGGCTATTTTTGGCCCGACTGGGCACGGTTTCCAAAATCTCGATCGTCAGCCGATCGGGCGTAAGCGCGAGGCGGTCGATGTCCCAGGCCAATTGGCTGACAAGATAGGGGCGGTTCAGGTCCGCTTTGGCAAAATTCACCGCCACCTTGGGCATATGGACCCCGGCCTTGTCCCAATCGCTTAGGGCGGTCAGGGCATTTTCCACCATCAGTGACCCAAGAAGGCCGGTTAAGCCGCAGCTATCCATGTGGGGCAGAAAATCGATGGGTGCCAGCAGCCCTCGCTGGGGGTGAAGCCATCGGGCCAGCGCCTCGCAGCCTGTCAAGGTGCCGGTTTTGGCGCAGACTTGTGGCTGATAATGGGCCCTGATCTCGCCCAAACGCAGGGCCTGTTCCAAAGCGCCCTGCGGGACCGGCCCCTTGGGCTGCAGCGCGGTTCTCCAAGAGCCAAGGGGCATAAAACTCTCCTTCCATCACACGGGCGATAAGCTACGGGTTCAGGCTAGGGGCAGGATGCGAAGCGAATCTTAATCCGCTCCGCGTAAATGCAGCGGATTTTCGGCAAATTCGCCCAAAAGCCCGGCCAAAGGATCTGGCGGTGGGGGCTTCTGTGCTCCCACGTCTTCGGCAGGTTTTTGAATTGGGCGGGTTGCAAGCCCGCTTGGCTGCCGCAAGGATTGATCGTGTCAGCCGCGTGGTGTCGCTCTTTGGTCGCAAAGCGGATGGGTGTTCTCTGTCTTGAAAGTGCCGCTGTGCCAAATGGATGCGCTATCGATGATGGCCGCTACCGCAGGGGCTGCAGAGCGCCCAGTACACGATGCGTTGGACCATTTGTCAGGGTCATGCCATCAAACATCGCCATAACCGGCATCACGCGCCCATCATCGACAAAGCATTTGGACACTTGGTAGAGATGCGCGACCTTCCGTGGTTCTTTTTCCGTCAGTCCCCAAGTGCATTTCCGTTGGGCGGCATCGTCGCCTGAGAGCACGCGCCGATCAAGATTTTTCACCATCACAGCATGCACCTTCGCGACCATTTCCCAAACCAGCCGATAAACCGCAGCATCGCGATTGACCAGCCTTTTGCCGGAATGGCCGCGTAAGTTCTAAAACCTCACCCCGCTGAAAATGGGCGGATTACGCCCCTGCCACAGAGGTTCGGATCCAATCCAGCCGCTTGGGAGGAACCAGCCCTAGATTATAGAAATTGAACCCGTCCACCCAAGGGGTTGCAGCACCAACCCGCGTTGCCAGATCGTTGCGGTCCTTCAGGTTCGGATGGAACAATTGAAAGCCCGCAATCAATGTCTTGTGCGGGCCGATCCTTTGCCGCGCTTCCATCATCAGATCCGCAATCCTGCCGACCGCGGTAAAATAGGCACAATACAACAGGCCATCAACATGTGGAGCAATGGCGGCCAGATCGACGCCACCCCACCAAGAGCCTTCAAAATCAACCAGCAGCACGCGTACCCCCGTGGGCACGCCTGACGTGATCTCTGCAATCAGCGAAGTGACCGGTTCAGTGCGCCAAGATAAGTAGGCATGCACCGCTGGGATCTGGGCAAAGGCAGCGATCCCTTCCGTGGGAAAGCCGGGAAATTGCGCTTCGGGCAGTTCACGCGCAAAGGCCGCATCAAGCAACCCCACCACAGCCAACTGCGCCGCCTGCCCATCGACACCCGCTGCTTTGGCCCGCGCCAGGCAATGCGCGCAAAAACAAATGCCCAACAGAAAGTCATCCTCAGGTAAGACCGGCAATCCGTCCTTTTCATGGTGAAATCCATGCGAAAACCCCATGAAGTCTGGGCTTTCCAATTCGATCCGGTCTGGCCGGTAACGCTCTGCAATCTCTTTGACCAGTCCCACCACATAGGCGCGCGCGGCAGGACTCGACGGGCAAAGACCGTAATGCTGCGGGTCGCCGTGCGCTGTTCGGACGACATGGGCCGGATGCAGCATTCCAAGGCGGGTATTGTGCAGGCAGACAGTCCAACAACTGACCTCCGCGCCACCTTGGTCGCGCTGGGCGATCAGTTCGGCCAGTTTGTCGCCTTCAGTCGCCACGATGTCGGCCTGCAGCGGCACAATCTCGGCCCCTGTCCAGCGTTCGGGGGCCACTTGGTAATAGACCGTACCATCTTGCGGGTAATAGACCCGCCGCCGGGGGTTGCCCGGCTGCAAGAACCGCCCAGCGTGGTAGGAAGTCGCCATGCTGACCATGCCTGCGCCGACATCAGACAAAGCAGTCAAGGCGGCAGTCAACCCCAGATCGTGCAAATCCCAAGGATAGGCCCAGACCGAAACCTCACTCATTCCCCTGCAGCCTCCCACCGCCCACCAATGACCATGCCCTTTGCCGTTAGGTGTTGCGGGTGTGGCACGATTTCACCCATCACATCTTCCAGATCAATGGCATGATCTTCCAAAGCGATCACACTGGCATCCCCGATGGCTCCGATGGCAAAAGTCCCCAATGCAGGTCTGCGCAGAGCCGTTGCCGCGTTTAGGGTGGTGCGTGCCACAACCTCGGGTAAGGGCAAGCCAAGGGCCAGAAACTTGGTCATCGTTCGCAGCAAGTCCCGCGCCGGGCCGTGGATGCACATGGCATGAACATCCGATGAAATCGTGTCAGGCCAAAACCCTGCTGCCACCATCTTGCGGGCCGTGTCCCACGAGAACGATCCCATGCCATGACCGACGTCAAACAAAACGCCGCGCGCACGGGCAGCCAGCACGGCCTCACGCACTTGGCCATCAGCGTGACAGGGCGCATTCGGGAAAGGACGAAAACAATGGGTCAAGATGTCACCTTTGCGCAGGCGGTCCACCACGTCGGCGTAAGTCGGGGGTGGCTCGTCGATATGCACCATCAAGGGTAAGCCAGTTGCATCGGCCACATCCAGCGCCACTTCCAGCGGCTGGATGCCTGACGGACCGCTGGCATTGCGTCCGACCCGCACTTTGATGCCAATGATGCAGTCTGGATTTGCCTTGGCCACAGCCACCGCCTCGCGCGCTGCCATCAGGCGCATGTCATGGCTTTCACCAACCATGATTGTTGGCGAAAAGGCATAGATGCCGGCAAAGGAGACATGCAAATAGACCAGCACACGCGATGTCACCCGCTCGATCACATGCGCCCGAAATCCGGGGAAGTTACCGGGACCCGCACTGCCCGTATCCACGCTGGTCGTCACCGCAGATTGCCGCGCATAGGCATCCACATCGACGCCGAGCGATGTGCCGCCCCAATAGACATGGGTGTGCAGGTCAATCAGCCCCGGTGTTACGATCCAGCCAGTGCAAGCCCGCTCCTCCAC
>CAXNKP010000209.1:0-4911 GCA_964202815.1 Stagnihabitans sp.
AAGCCTGACCGCGCAGTATTTAAAGCGGCCATTTTCGTCCAACGGTCCGAGTCGGCAAAGGCCTTGTCAACCTCTGCTTGTGCGGCATTATAGGCGTCAAAGTCTGATGCCACTAGGAAATAATCGTGATTCCAAATTCGATTCACCAAGTCGTGGTAACGATCATTATGGCCGGGGGAAAACACCCCGTCAGAAATCTGTTGCAAAACAACTTGCAGGGCGGGGCTTGCTTCGATCGCATGGCGGGCGTGATCGGGGTTTTCGCGGCGGGCGTTCGCCTGATCTGTCGTCAGGCCGAATAGGAAGAAATTCTCGGCACCAACTTCTTGACGGATTTCCACATTGGCGCCATCTAGGGTACCAATCGTGGGCGCGCCGTTGATCATGAATTTCATATTCCCTGTGCCAGACGCCTCTTTGCCCGCAGTCGATATTTGCTCGGACAGATCGGCCCCGGGCACCAGATGTTCCGCCATAGAGACGTTGTAATTGGGCGGAAAGACCACTTTAAGCAAATCACCCGTGACAGGGTCAGCGTTGATAATGGTCGCCACATCATTTATGAAATGAATGATTTCCTTAGCAACAGCATAGCCAGGAGCCGATTTACCACCGAATATCTTCACGCGCGGAATATGGCTGCCGCCTGGATTTGCACGCAAGCGGTTCCAATGGGCCACAGTTTGCAGCACGTTCAACAACTGGCGTTTGTATTCGTGAATGCGCTTGATTTGCACATCAAACAGCGCATCCGGACTGACGGTGATGCCGCATTGTGCCTTGATCCAATAGGCCAGAGCAACTTTATTCGCGCGCTTTGCCCGACCAAAATCGGCGCGGAACGCTGCGGTTTCAATTGCGGGTTCCAACTCTTTCAGCCGGTCAAGATTACTTTCCCAACCCTGCCCAATCGTATCGGTGATCAAGCCTGATAAAGGCTGGTTGCACATCTTCAACCAGCGGCGCGGGGTCACACCGTTCGTTTCATTGATAATCCTGCCCGGATGCAAACTGTCTAATTCCGGGAAAAGCGAGGACTTTACCAACTCTGAATGCAGGGCCGATACGCCATTGACCTTATGGGCCATGATAAAAGCCAACTCGCCCATGCGCACTTCATGATGCTTCACGATACCCACATAATGGGGACGTGACGGATTGGCGTTGCGATGCCAGGCGTCAATTCGCTCGACAATTTGCATATGGCGCGGCAGCACATTGCCAAAAGTAAAGGTGGCCCACCGCTCCAGCGCTTCGGGCAAAAGCGTGTGGTTGGTATAACCCAGACAGTTCTGCGCCACAGCAATGGCATCGTCAAAGTCCATCTGATGCGCGTCAACCAATAGGCGCACCAATTCCGGACCAGCAATGGCCGGATGGGTATCATTCATCTGGATGGCAACAAAGTTGGGTAGGGCTTTCAGGTCGGAATGGTTGGTCAAATACCGGCGCAAGATATCTTGAAGCGCCGCTGAGGTGAGAAAAAATTCCTGTTTCAGGCGCAATTCCTTGCCCTGATAGGTCGTATCATCTGGGTAAAGCACCCGAGACAAGGTGCGCGCCAGCGCCTCTGGCTCGGCCGCAGCGGTAAAATCGCCGCGATTGAACCGGTCAAGGTCAAATTGTTGCGTTGGCAGCGCAGACCAAAGCCGCAGCGTATTGGCCCATTTGCCACCCCACCCCACCACCGGCGTATCATAGGCCGAGGCATAGACCGTTTCGCTTGGCATCCAAACTTCGCGGCCATCGCGGAATTCGACGCTTCCTTTGAAAGGAATCGTGTAGGTGCTTTCGGGTCGCACAAACTCCCAAGGGTTGCGATGAATAAGCCAATCATCCGACTGTTCACGCTGCTCTCCACCAACAAAACTTTGGCGAAAAAGGCCGTGTTCATAGCGAATGCCGTAGCCGTAAGCCGGGCAGCCCACTGTGGCCATCGATTCCATAAAGCAGGCCGCCAGTCGGCCCAAGCCGCCATTGCCAAGGGCGGCATCAGGTTCATCCTCGACCAAAGCGCGAAAATCCTGGCCAAACCCAGCCATCACGTCGATCGCCATCTCACGCAAACCCAGGTTGACAATGGCATCTTCCAGCAATCGACCGATTAAAAACTCCATCGACAGGTAATAGACCCGCTTGCGATCTTGCGCCCAAGTTCTGCGTGTCGAGGCGAACCAAGGGGCCACGATGCGCTCACGAATTGCAAAAGACAAAGCCATCCGCCAATCGAACACCGAGGCGTTCGGGGCATCCTTGCCGATGGTCGATGTCAGATACCGCAAAACATCGGCACGCAAACTGTTTGTCGATAGGCCAAAGTCGTTCAAAATTTTGTCCATGGGTTTATCAAGATCAAGCGTGGTATCTAACCTGCCCAGCGGCACGGTCAAGGCGCGCGGGGTCGTCAAAGAGGCTATTTCCCCATCGAACAGCGCTTTTTTTGTTAGCGCAAACATTTTCTCATAAAGTTTCATTTTATTCCTACTTTACTTCAATTCTTAACGTTCAATTCGGCTTCAAGATCGTGGAGTGTAGTTTCGAAAAACACAATTTTGACAGAAAATCTACAGCCGTGTCCGTCAAACTATACAGACGGCAAAGCCGTTTACAACGGGTTCATCGCCAAGACGTTTAGTTTTCCACCGAATCTGTGACGCCTGATGCCGTCAAATCCCTGAGGGTTCCCCATCGCCTTCGCGGTGCTGGGCCTTCCTAAAATCGAACAAGGCGTACAGGGTCAGTGAGTGTGGCACGGGCAGCACGTTTGGACAGCTTGCAAGCTGCAATCCGCACCGAAAAGATGCCCTATCCAGCATTACCGGCGCTGATATCTGGGCAAAATCCGCGCTTTGGGGTACAGATCCCGACATAAACTAGGCAAGGACAGGGGTCAGATGTCTGCTATCTCAACGATTCGCAACCTTGGCCCCAAGACCGAAGCGCAGTTTGCCAAGGCGGGCATCACGAGCGCCGAGGCGTTGCGCGACATGGGGCCGGACGAGGCCTATCGCGCCTGGCTCTTGGCCGGACTGCCTGCGCATTTCATCGGCTATTACGTGCTGGTGATGGCCCTGCAAGACCGCCCTTGGAACGATTGCAAAGGCGAAGAGAAAAAGGCTCTGCGAGTCAGATTTGACAGGCTCAAAGCCCAATGCAACAGCGCAGATCGCAGCGCGCTTGAGGCGGCGCTGAATTACTTTGGCGTGATAGATGCGCGCCAGACATGAAAAAACCCGCATCCGTTGCCGGATGCAGGCCAAAAGCAGTCGTGCGGCCGGATCAACCGACCAGCTCAAGCCCCGAGAAGAAAAACGCGATTTCGCGCGCAGCCGCCGCAGGCGAATCCGATCCGTGCACCGAATTCTCACCCTTTGACAGCGCGAACTCTTTGCGGATCGTGCCATCCGCGGCAGCGGCCGGATCTGTGGCCCCCATCACTTCGCGGTTCTTGGCTATGGCGCTTTCGCCTTCCAGCACCTGAACAACGACCGGTTCAGACGCCATATAGGCCACCAACTCGCCATAAAAGCCGCGCTCTTTGTGTTCGGCGTAAAATTCGCCAGCAGTTGCCGCCGACAGATGGATGCGCTTTGATGCGACAACCCGCAGACCCGCATCTTCAAACTTGGCAACGATTTTGCCAGTCAAATTGCGCTTGGTGGCGTCGGGCTTGATGATCGAAAGGGTGCGTTCGGTGGCCATGTATCACTCCAGATGTCTTGACGCGCAGCCGGAAAAACAGGCCGCTTCACAAGCGCGGCGCATAGCATGGGGCAGGTGTCTTGAAAAGCATCAATCTGGCAGCCCCTCTCCAAAGCGGGGGCCGTCTGCCCCGCCCCGAGAGTATTTGCGCCAAGGCGAAATGGCAGGCTTTCCCCTTTCATATGTGCCCAAATATCCCACGGGGTTGCGGGGGTGTGAAACTCCCGCTTTTGCCCGACACTGGCAAGAGGTGCGCCAGTGTTCCGCGCTTGACCGCAGGCCAAAGGTGGGGCAAGGCCATGGCCATGTTAAAAATCGAGAACATCACCTATTCCGTCGAAGGCCGCCCGCTGTTTGAAGGCGCCTCTGCCACCATTCCTACAGGCCATAAAGTGGGCATTGTCGGGCGCAACGGCGCGGGCAAAACCACGCTTTTTCGCATCATCAAGGGCGAATTGGCGCTGGAGGGCGGCAGCATCGCCCTGCCCAACCGCGCGCGGATTGGCGGGGTGGCCCAAGAGGTGCCCGGCTCGGATGTGTCCTTGATTGACACGGTTCTGTCCGCAGACACCGAACGCGCATCCCTTCTGGCCGAGGCCGAGACGGCGACTGATGCCCACCGCATCGGCGACATCCAAGCCCGCCTGAACGACATTGACGCGTGGAGTGCCGAGGCCCGCGCCGCCTCTATCCTGCGCGGTTTGGGGTTTGAACCCGAAGCCCAGCGCCGCCCCTGTTCGGATTTTTCCGGCGGCTGGCGGATGCGGGTGGCTTTGGCTGGCGTGCTCTTTGCCCAGCCTGATTATCTGCTGCTGGACGAGCCGACCAACTATCTGGATCTTGAAGGCGCTTTGTGGCTGGAAAGCTACCTGCAAAAATACCCCCACACCGTCATCATCATCAGCCACGACCGTGGCTTGTTGAACCGCGCCGTGGGGGCGATTTTGCACCTTGATCAAAAAAAGCTGACGCTGTGGAACGGCCCTTACGACCAGTTCGCCCGCCAACTGGCCGAACGCCGTGCGAACCAAGCTGCCGAAGCCAAAAAGCAAGACGCCCGCCGCGCCCATCTGCAAAGCTTTGTTGACCGGTTTAAGGCCAAGGCGTCCAAGGCCGTGCAAGCCCAGTCGCGCGTCAAGATGCTGGAAAAGATGACCCTGATCACCCCGCCCGAAGAGGCGAAGGCCGTGGTCTTTACCTTTCCAGAAC
>CAXNKP010000210.1:0-4894 GCA_964202815.1 Stagnihabitans sp.
GATCTTGCCATCCAGCCCCTTCATCGAGGCGATGAGATGCGACAGGCCGTGGATCGGGTTGGCAATGCCACCGCCCTGTTGGCCCGAATGCTGATCACCCTTGGCACCCGTCACGGTGATTTCTGCCGCAACCAGCCCCTTTAACCCCGTGATCAGATTGGGTTGATCTTCGCCCCATTGGCTGCCATCGGCGGAAAAGATCATATCGGCTTTCAACAGGGCGCCATTGGCCGAGATAAAGGGCGGCAAGTGCGGAGAGCCTATTTCCTCTTGGCCTCCAAAGAAGAACTTCACGTTGACCGGCAAACGGCCTGAGGTTTTCAACATCGCCTCAACTGACAGGATGGGGATCAGCATCCCCCCCTTGTCATCCGAAGCGCCGCGCCCCCAGACCTTGCCATCGCGCACTTGCGGCGCAAAGGGCGGGGTTTGCCACAGATCGAAGGGTTCGGCCGGTTGCACATCAAAATGGCCATAGATCAGCACGGTGGGCTTGCCCGCCCCCGCGTGCAGCCAATCGCCGTAGACCACCGGATGCCCCGCCGTTGGCATCATGCGCACGTTTTCTACCCCCGCTGCCTGCAAGCGCGCCACCACCCAATCGCCCGCTGCCACCACATCGGCCACATGGGCCTCTGACGCGGATACCGACGGGATGCGCACAAAGTCTAACAGTTCTTCGACAAAACGCGCCTGATGGGCGTCAAGATAGGTTGACCAGGTCATGTTATTTCCTTTCACGCCGCAGGCATGCGGGTTTCAACCAGTTCCGCCCAGTAAGACGCGCCAAAGGGAATGGCCTCGTCGTCGAAATTGTATTCGGGATGGTGCACCTCGGCGGTGTTTCCATTGCCGACTTGGATATAGGCCCCCGGGCAGGCTTGCAGCATATAGGCGAAATCTTCGCCGCCCATGATGGCGGGGCACTGCGTCTCCACCGCTGCTTTGCCCGAGATTTTGGCCGCCACTTCGATGGCAAATTCCGTCTCGCGCGCGGCATTGACCATTGACGGGTAACCAGGTTTCCACTCAATCTCGGCCGAGCCGCCAAAGGCTTGGGCGGTGCTGGTGACGATGGTTTTCAGCCGCTCTTCGGCGACTTTGCGCATCGTGGCATCAAAGGTGCGCACCGTGCCGCGAATCTCGACACGCTCGGGGATGACGTTCCACGCTTCGGATTCGGTGCGCAGCGAGGTGACCGAGACGACCACCGATTCCAAAGGATCAATGCTGCGCGCCACGATGGTTTGCAGCGTCATGACGGTTTGGCAGGCCATGACGGTGGTGTCGATCGTGCGGTGCGGATAGGCGGCATGGCCCCCCTTGCCCGATAGATGCAGGGTAAAATTGTCGGTTGCGGCATAAAAGGGTCCGGGGCGGATGGAAAAATGGCCCACGGGCAGACCGGGCGAATTGTGCATGCCGTAGATTTCCTTGATGCTAAACCGTGGGATCAAGCCGTCTTTGACCATCGCCTCGCCCCCCGCCCCGCCCTCTTCGGCGGGTTGGAAGACCACGGCGACAGACCCGTCAAAATTCCGCGTCTCGGCCAGATATTTGGCCGCCCCAAGCAGCATCGCCGTGTGGCCATCATGGCCGCAGGCATGCATCTTGCCGGGCGTTTTGCTGGCATAGGGCAGGCCCGTCGCCTCTAATATCGGCAGGGCATCCATATCGGCGCGCAGGCCCACGACATGTCCGCGCGTGTCGGTGCGGCCTTTGATCACGCCCACAACACCGGTGCGGCCAACGCCTTCGACAACCTCGTCGCAGCCAAATTCGCGCAAGCGCGCGGCCACGGTGGCGGCGGTGCGGTGCACGTCATACATCAGTTCTGGATTCTCGTGCAGATCGCGCCGCCATGCGGTGATTTCGGCTTGCATTTCGGACAGACGGTTCTTGATCGGCATAGCTTCCCCCTAAAGGCTCAGGACAAAATGTCCCGGCGTCACTTCGGTGTAGGTTGATGGTGCGGGCTTGTGGCCCATTGGAAAGATGGGCGAGGTGATGGGCTTAAAGGCCAAATCCTCGGCAAAGCGGCGCTTGCGCGGATCGGCAATGGGCACGGCAGACAGCAGCGATTGGGTGTAAGGGTGCTGGGGGCTGTCAAAGACGGCGGACCTTGGGCCAATTTCCACAATCCGCCCGAGATACATCACCCCCACCTGATGCGCCACCCGTTCGACCACGGCCATGTCATGGCTGATGAAAAGATAAGACAGGCCCAGATCCTCTTGCAGCTCCATCATCAAATTCAACACCTGCGCTTGGACCGAGACATCCAGCGCCGACACCGCCTCATCCGCCACGATCAGCTTGGGGTTCACCGCCAAGGCGCGCGCAATGGCCACCCTTTGGCGCTGCCCACCTGACAGTTCGTGCGGGTAGCGGTTCATAAAGTCGCGCGGCAGGCGGACGCGGTCGAACAGTTGCAGCACCATGGTGTCAAGGGTGGCGCCTGTGGCCAGCCCAAAGTTCAAGATCGGCTCGGCCACCTGATCTTTCAGCCGCCGGTAGGGGTTTAAACTGGCAAAGGGGTCTTGGAAGACCATTTGCATGTCTGCCCGTGCGCGGCGCAGATCGGCATGGGACAGCGCCCCTATATCGCGCCCACCGATCCAAACCTCACCCGAGGTGGGTTCTATCAGCCGCAGGATGGATCGCCCGCAACTGGATTTGCCGCAGCCCGATTCGCCCACCAGCGCCAAGGTTTCCCCCACGTTCAGGCTAAAGCTGACATCTTCCACCGCATGCACCTGCGCCACGGTGCGGCGCAAAATACCACCCTTCACGGGAAAGCGGGTGGTCAGGTTCTTCACCTGCAACAGCACCTCTGGCTTGCGCGCCTTGGCGGGGGCGGCAGCGGCGCGCGCGGCCTCGTCGCCAATCAGGCGCATCTTTTCCGGTGCAGGCTTGCCCTTCATCTCGCCCAGTTTGGGCACGGCTGCAAGAAGGGCCTTGGTATAGTCTTCTTGCGGGTTTTCGAAAATTTGGGTGACGCTGCCCGTTTCCACAATCCGCCCGCGGTACATCACCACCACGCGGTCGGCCATCTGCGCGACAACGGCCATGTCATGGGTGATAAACAACACCGCCATCCCATTTTCGCGTTTCAGCCGGTTGATCAGGGCCAATATCTCGGCCTGAATCGTCACATCCAGCGCGGTCGTGGGTTCATCGGCAATCAGCAGTTTGGGGTCACAGGCCATAGCCATAGCAATCACCACCCGCTGGCGCATCCCGCCGGACAGTTCGTGGGGATATTGCTTCAACCGCCGCTCAGGTTCAGGAATGCGCACGCTTTGCAACAATTCCAACGCGCGGGCCGAGGCCGCCTGTTGCGTCAACCCCTTGTGCAGCATCAAGCCATCGGTCAGCTGGCGTTCGATCGTGAAAACCGGGTTCAGGGCCGTCATCGGCTCTTGAAAGATCATGCCGATTTCATGGCCGCGCACAGCGCCCATCACCTGCGCGCTGGCTGCGGCCACATCCAAAAGTGATCCATCGGCGCGTTCAAAGTTCAAGCTGCCCGCCGTGATCGTGCCGCCGCCAAATTCCACCAAGCGCATCAGTGACAAAGAGGTGACCGATTTGCCTGACCCACTTTCGCCCACCACGCACAGCGTCTCGCCGGGGGCTATGGTAAAGGACACATCCTCGACCCCCATAACCGTGCCGCCATCAGTGGCAAATTCCACCCGCAGATGATCGACCGAAACGATGTCTTTCATGGCTGGGGCCCCCTTCATTTCGATCTTGGGTCTAGGATGTCGCGCAGCACATCGCCAAACATATTCAGCCCCAACACAGTCAAGGCCACGGCCAAGCCCGGCACCACCGCCGTCCAAGGCGCAATATCCAACTGATCGCGTGAGGCTTGGATCATCAGCCCCCAACTCGCCGCAGGTGGCTGGGTGCCAAGGCCCAGAAACGACAGGCCCGCTTCGGCCAAAATGGCAAAGGCCAGACTGATTGTGGCCTGCACGATCACGGCGGGCAGAATGTTGGGCAGCACATGGCGCCACATGATCATGGCATCGGTTGTCCCCGACGACCGCGCCGCCTCGACATAGGGCATTTGCGCCACGCGCAGCGCTTCGCCCCGAATGATGCGGGCGAGGTAGGGGGTGAAGGCCACGCCGATGGCGATGATGGTGTTTTGGATATTGGGCCCCAAGACCGCGCTGATCGTCAGGGCCAAAAGCAAGGCTGGAAAGGCCAAAAGCGTATCGACCAAGCGCATCAGCACATTGTCGATCCACCTGCCGAAATAGCCTGAAATCAGCCCCAAGGGCAGGCCCAAAACCACGCTCATCAGCACGGCTGAAACGGCAATTTCAAGCGAGGTGCGCGTGCCTAATATGACGCGGAACAACATATCACGGCCCAACTGGTCCGTGCCAAACAGGTGGGCCAAGCTGGGTGGGGCGCGGCGGGCGCGCATATCCATGGCGGTGGCCGCATCGGGGGGAATGACCATAGGGCCAAAGATGGCGATTAGCGCAATCAGCGTTAAAAGAACGATCCCGATCATGCCTTTGGTGGTTTTAAACCGCTTCATGGCCTATCCCAACCGAATGCGTGGATCAATGACAACGTACAGCAGATCGACGGCCAGATTGGTCAGCATCACCACGCCCGCAATCACAAACACCGTGTCTTGAATAAGCGGCAAGTCGCGGTTGAGCAGGGCCTGATAGGTCAGCCAGCCCATGCCGGTATAGCCAAACAGGCTTTCCATCACGATGATCGACCCGAACAGATAGCCAATCTGCAGCCCCGCAATGGTGATCACCGGCCCAATCGCATTGGCCAAGGCATAGCGCCAGATCACGGTGCGCTCGCTTAAGCCTTTGGCGCGGGCCACGCGGATGAACTCTTGGCTTAAGATCCC
>CAXNKP010000211.1:0-4893 GCA_964202815.1 Stagnihabitans sp.
AGCCCAGATGTTCGGCCTTGACGCGCAAACGCTGCAGAGCCTGATTTCCAAGGCGGCCTTGGACAACGAAGCGATCCGATTGGGCATTTCGGCGGGCGATCTGCAGGTGGCCCAAGAAATCGCCACCACCAAGGCGTTTCACGACACCACAGGAAAGTTTGACCGCGACAATTATACGCGCGCTTTGGCTGAAAACGGCCTGACTGTGAAAGAGTTTGAAATGGGCCTGCGCGACGACTTGGCGCGGCAAATGCTGCAAGCGGCCGTGATCGGCGGCATGCAAACCCCGCAAGCCCTCACCGATACGCTTTACGCCTATCAGGCCGAGACGCGCAGTTTTAGCGTGTTACAGCTCAGCCAATCCAGCCTGTCGGTGCCACTTGCCCCGCCAACCGATGCCGATCTAAACACGTTCTACACCGCCCATATCGCCGACTTCACCCGACCCGAAGCCAAACGCGTGTCTTATGCCCGGCTTGAACCCGCAGATATCGCCAAGGATCAACCGGTCGAAGAGGCCGATATCAAAACCGCCTATGACGCGGCCTTTGACACGTTCAACATCCCCGAAAAGCGCTTGGTCGAGCGGTTGGTCTACCCGTCGCAAGACGAAGCAAAGGCCGCACGGGCCAAGTTTGACGCCGGCACCTCGTTTGAGGATCTGGTGACAGCGCGGGGCTTGGCGCTGGGCGACATCGACATGGGCGATGTCTCGCTAAGTGATCTGGGCGAGGCGGGCAAAGACGTCTTTGCGCTGACAGAACCGGGCGTTGTGGGTCCCTTGCCATCCAGCCTTGGGCCTGCACTTTATCGGATGAACACGATTTTGGCTGCACAAGTGACCCCCTTTGAACAAGCGCAGGACAAGATCAAGGGCGAATTGCAACTGGCTATGGCCGTCAAGTCCATCGCCGACAGCCTTGAACCAATCAATGACCTGCTGGCCGGCGGCGCAACCATCGCTGAGATCGCCAAAGATCAAGCCATGACAGAAGGCAGCACTGATTACGCCAATGGGGCCGATGACAATGATGCAATTGCCCAAGACCCGGAGTTTACCAAGGCTGTTGATGCCATGGAACCGGGCGATTTCGCCCAAGCCCTTAGCCTGTCGGATGGCAGCGTGATCGTCTTGCAGGTCACCGAAACCCTGCCGCCCACCCCCATCGCGTTTGAGACGGCGCGCGACAAAATTACCGCTGCCTATCAGGCCGAGGCTTTGGCCCTAGCCCTGACCGCTTTGGCCGATGCCAATCTTGCGGCTGCCAAATCGGGCACTCGGATCGAGGCTTTGGGCATCATCGATCAGGTGGTATCTGCCAACCGTGCGGCCAAGTTGCCCGCCATTCCGGCCGAGGTTCTGGCCGCGGCCTTTGCCCAGATGCCTGGCGATGTCGTCAAGGTGGATGCCAATGGTATCGTGGCTTTGGTGCGGCTGGACACGATCACCCCGGCCGACATGGCCAGCGCGGCCGCAAAAACCGCGATGGACCAACTGGCAGGCCAAGCAGCGCAATCCATGGCACAAGACGCCTATGATCTGTTCTCAACCGCCATGACCGCTCAAGGCGGCTTGACCATCGATCAAGCGGCCATCAACGCCGTTCAGGCGCGGATGAACTGACCATGACCTTGCAGCCCGACTTCGCCACCTTCGCGGCGGCTTGGGCCCAAGGCCGCAATCAGGTGGTCTATGCCCGCTTGGCCGCCGATCTGGACACCCCGGTGTCGTTGATGATGAAGCTGGCCGAAGCGCGCACTGACACCTTCTTGTTGGAATCTGTCACGGGTGGCGAGGTGCGCGGGCGGTATTCGGTCGTGGGCATGAAGCCCGACCTGATCTGGCAGTGTCACGGCAAAAAGGCCCGCCTGAACCGCGAAGCGCGCTTTGACGCCCTGGCCTTTGTGGCCGAGCCGTCAGACCCGCTGACCTCGCTGCGCGCGCTGATCGCCGAAAGCCGCATTGAGCTGCCCGAGGGTTTGCCGCCCATTGCCGCTGGCCTCTTTGGCTATCTGGGCTATGACATGATCCGCCTTGTCGAACATCTGCCCCATATCAACCCTGACCCTTTGGGCCTGCCCGATGCCACCTTGCTGCGGCCTTCGGTGGTGGCGGTGCTGGACGGTGTCAAGGGCGAGGTGACGGTGGTAGCGCCGGCTTGGACAGCCTCTGGCTTGTCAGCGCGGGCGGCTTATGCGCAGGCCGGCGAAAGGGTGATGGACGCGCTGCGCGACCTTGACCGTGCCCCGCCCGCCCAACGCGATCTGGGCGAGGCGACAGCCGTCGGTGATGCGGTGTCAAACTTCACCCCCGAAGCATACCGCGCGGCGGTGGAAAAGGCCAAAGACTATATCCGCGCAGGAGATATCTTTCAGGTCGTCCCCAGCCAACGCTGGACGCAAAGCTTTGAACTGCCGCCCTTTGCCCTTTACCGCTCGCTGCGGCGCACCAACCCGTCGCCGTTCCTGTTCTTCTTCAACTTCGGCGCATTTCAGGTGGTGGGGGCAAGTCCCGAAATCCTCGTCCGCCTGCGCGACGGCGAGATCACCATCCGCCCCATTGCGGGCACGCGCAAACGCGGCGCCACCCCTGAAGAAGACCGCGGGCTTGAGGCTGATCTGCTTGCCGACCCCAAAGAGCGCGCCGAACACCTGATGCTGCTGGATCTTGGCCGCAACGATGTGGGACGCGTAGCAAAACTGGGCAGCGTGCGCCCGACCGAGCAGTTCATTGTCGAACGCTATTCGCATGTCATGCACATCGTCTCGAACGTGGTGGGGCAAATTGCCGAAGGGCAAGACGCGCTTTCAGCCCTTTTGGCGGGGATGCCCGCAGGCACAGTATCAGGCGCACCCAAGGTGCGCGCGATGGAGATCATCGACGAATTGGAACCCGAAAAACGCGGGCTTTATGGCGGCGGCATCGGCTATTTCGCCGCCAACGGCGAGATGGACTTTTGCATCGCCCTGCGCACAGCCATTCTAAAAGATGACAAGCTGTATATTCAAGCCGGCGGTGGCGTGGTTTACGACAGCGACCCAGAGGCAGAATATCAAGAAACCGTCAACAAATCCAAAGCTTTACGCCGTGCGGCGGAAGATGCGGGTACATTTGCGAACCGTCGCAACGCCTAAAGCCTCATTGCCCCTGCCCCCCAGGCGCCATACTTTTGAGGTGCAAAACGGCGCACCGCTGTCTCTTTGGCACCCAAATGGTGTTTACTGAAAAACCGCAAAGTCTGCTGCACGCACGCCTTGTGGCGGCTGGTCTTTTTGAAACAGATTTGTGCGAAGGGCCGCGAAGTCAAATCCAGTCACTTTGCGCTGATCGGTGTTCATCGACCCGAAATGGGCCTTTATCAAGGATGTTGGCACATCAATATTGTATAGCGTCGATGGCATAGGAAAACAATGTTGGGTGATATAGGCGCGAATGTTCACTTCAAGAACATAGGGGACGCCTTTACTGTCCATGATCATGTCAACAGCGCAATTGAAAGCCGCAACAGATCTTGCTGCATCAACGGCCAAAAGGCGGGCCTCCTCGGACAGCTTTGGAAGAATTGGCAGCATATCACTTGACGAGTCCGGAATTTGATCAGCGGCAAGCCAAACTATTTCTTTGACAGCAGGGATGTAATCCCAAGAAAACCCCCGCGACAGTAAAGCTATCTCGGCGCTTGCATAGTGAACATCGCGCGCCCCAAAGAATGGATTTACTTTTCGCTGTTCAAATCGAACAGCATGTAAAGTTCTGACCGTATCGCGCCCGTTGCCCAGAACGTGATTTGGAATAACTTGATAGGCATGAACAGGGGTGCGATCAACGACATAAACGCGAAACTCATTGCCCATGATATGCTGTTCCAAAAGATAGGCTTGGTTGGGATTGGCCTGCAAAACATCGAGAACTTGTTGGGCTGTCTGAAGTAATAAAACCCCGGCACCGAGGGAACCTTCTGTCGGTTTGATGACAAACCGCCGAACGCCCGCTTTGTACAAACTTGATAAAAGGCCATAATCGCCTGCAGATACGATACCCCCCGCAGGGGTATTCAGGTTGTTGCGATGAAGCAGGGCTTTCGTTTTCAACTTATCGCGGGATGCCAAAGCCGCCGCCCGGCTGGTTCGGTCGGACTGGCTGCCGTTGAAGAAATGTGACCGCTTGCCATCGCTGACCTTGAAGAAAGTCGCTGTGTTGAATTTTTGTGCAAACAGCGGATGGTTCCAATTCGCGTCACGCTGGGATCGATAAAAGGTGACATCCAGCCCGGCCATGATTGCCACAAGGGACAACATGTAAGACGTTGCCTCATGACCTCTAAGATCTCTCAAGACATCCGAAAAGCTGGGTTCCGTGAAATCAATGTTCATGCGCTGAGGGGTCACATCCTAGAACCTGATCAGGCTGTTTTCTAAACAACTCAAAAACCACTTTCCGTCAATCCTTCGTGGCGTGCAAGCGTGTTTTGTGGCCTGGAACGGGTTGGGGATCAGCGGGTTTGGCGCCGCCACCTGCCCCATTTGCCCGCATCGGCGGCAGGATTTCTTAAGCTGGACGATTTGGACGACGCACAACCGTGCCGCGATCAGATCCAGCATCACGTTGACCTTGTTACCAACCAAGCGCACATCGCAACCCTGCCAGCCCATCTGGGCGCGCAAGACATATCTTGATCAAACCGCCCCCGTCAGTCGGCGGGTGTCAGGTGGGTGATGCCCACGGCTCCGGCGCGGGCCAATTGCGGGTCAAGCGTCATGGGAAGGTATTCGCCCCTTCGCCACAATTCGGACAGATCGTCATAGTGGCGCGACAGGGGATGGCCGCTTTCACCCGTGGCGATGATAAAGACCGAGCTTTCCGGATCGGCAAAATCATAAACCCCGCGATAG
>CAXNKP010000212.1:0-4887 GCA_964202815.1 Stagnihabitans sp.
GGTCGCCACGGCGGCGGCTATTCCACATCTTAAGGCAGCAGCCAAAGATGACAGTGGGTTTATCATCAACACCACGTCGTTTGCGGCACGCAACGGGGCCTCGGGCGGGGCGGGGCTTTATGGGTCGTCCAAGGCCTTTGTGCATGACATGACGCGCGGTTTGGCTAAAGAATTGATCCCCTTTGGCATTCGCGTGAATGCGGTGGCCCCCGGCGTGATCACGACGCCGTTTCACGAACGCTATTCGACGCAAGCGCAGTTGACCGCCGCCTTGGGCACGGTGCCACAGGGCCGCTTGGGTGTGGCGCAAGATTGTGCGGGAGCTTACCTGTTTTTGGCCAGCCGCGCCCTGTCGGCCTATATCATCGGCCAAGTGATTGAAGTGAACGGCGGGCAGTTGATGCCGTGAGGTGATGGGGACCAAGCGGTGCTTGGTCCCGTTTTCGTCAAACGCCTTTGGCCTCGTCGGCCTCGTAAGCCTCGATGATGCGGCCGACCAAGGGGTGGCGCACGACGTCTTTGGAGGTGAAGTAGTTAAAGCTGACGCCCTTAACGTTCTTCAAGATCCGCTCCGCCTCTGCCAAGCCCGACGAGGTGCCGCGTGGCAGGTCAACCTGCGTGCGGTCGCCGGTGATGACCATGCGGCTGCCTTCGCCAAGACGGGTCAGGAACATTTTCATCTGCATCGCGGTGGCATTTTGCGCCTCGTCCAGCACGACAAAGGCGTTCGACAGGGTGCGCCCGCGCATAAAGGCCAAGGGGGCGATTTCGATGCGCTTTTCCAAAAGCATCTTTTCAACCTGCTTGGCGGGTAGAAAATCGTTCAGCGCGTCATAAAGAGGCTGCATATAGGGATCGATTTTTTCCTTCATATCACCGGGCAAAAAGCCCAGACGTTCGCCAGCTTCGACGGCGGGTCGTGACAGAATGATTTTTTCAACCGCGCCGGACAGGAACATGGTGACACCCACCGCCACGGCCAGATAGGTCTTGCCGGTGCCTGCAGGGCCGATGCCAAAGCCCATTTCATGGGTGAACAGGTTGGCCACATAGGCCTTTTGCGCCTCAGTCCTCGCTTCGACGCCTTTCTTGCGGGTGCGCAGTTCCATGCCACCGCCTTGAAACATCTCGATCTGCTCGCCTTCGGCCCTGCCCATGTCAGCCGGGGGCCGGCCCATGCGGATCGAACCTTCGACATCGCCTGCAGAAATATGCTTGCCCGCTTCTAGACGCGCATAAAGCCCGCGCAGGACGGCGGCTGCCTGTTCGCGCGCGATCTTGTCGCCCAAGACGGCCAGCTTGTTGCCCCGGCGCAGCACGTGAACCCCCATTTGGTGTTCGACCTGCGCCAAGTTGCGGTCAAATTGGCCACAAAGCTCGATCAACAGGCGATTGTCAGGGAATTCCAGATGCGTTTCGGCTAGGTTTTCCGGACGGGTCGGGGGGGTCAGCGCGCTGATGCCCAATGGGCTCTCCTTCTGGTGCTCGTTTCAGCCGAAATGGTCACGTCTTACGCAAACTCTGGGGCCAGTGAAGGCATCTGTCCATAGGGAATGTGGCCCGTCAGATCACTCCTCTGTGGCTGTGACAGGGCTATGACAATTCAGGCAGAAAAAGGACGGGTCACAGGTTTTCTTGCTGTGGCATCCCAAGAACGTGATAGCCTGCATCTACATGGATCACCTCGCCGCTGGTGCAATTGCCATAGTCCGAGCAAAGCCAGACCGCCGTGCCGCCAATCGCCTCAAGCGTGGCGTTCTGGCGCAGGGGGGCGTTGGCTTCGGTATGCCGAAAGGTGGCACGGGCCCCACCAATCGCAGCACCTGCCAAGGTTTTCATCGGGCCGGGCGAGATGGCATTCACGCGGATCTTTTGCGGCCCAAGGTCATTGGCCAGATAGCGTGTGGCGGATTCCAGGGCGGCTTTCGCCACGCCCATCACGTTGTAATTGGGTGTCACGCGGTTTGATCCTGCATAGGTCAGGGTAATCAGGCTGCCGCCATCGGGCATCAGATCGGCGGCACGACGGCTGACGTCGATGAAGGAAAAGCACGAGATCGTCAGTGAGTTTTGAAAATTGCCGCGCGTGGTGTTGATGAACCTACCCGTCAACTCGTTCTTGTCCGAAAAGGCGATCGCATGGACCAGAAAATCAATCTTGCCCCAGCGAGTTTTGAGCGCCTCAAAACAGGTGTCCAGGCTGTCATCGTCAATCACATTGACGTCGAGCAGAAAGTCCGAACCAAGCGAGGCCGCCAAGGGTTCCACCCGTTTGCCAAAAGCCTCGCCCTGATAGGAAAAGGCCAGTTCCGCGCCTTCGGCCGCCAAGGCCTTGGCGATGCCCCAAGCGATGGAGCGGTCATTGGCTACGCCCATAATCAAGCCGCGTTTGCCTTGCATCAATTCTGGCATGTCGAGGTCTCCTTTGGCGGGGCGATTTTTCTGCGAAAAATCGGGGTCGGAGTTTTGAGGTGATTTTTCGCAGAAAAATCGTGGGCCGGTCAGTCGAGATATTTGCTCATCACAAGGGTGGCATTGGTGCCGCCGAAGCCGAAACTGTTGGACAGAACGCTGTCCAAATCAATCCCGTCACGGCGCGTCATGACGATTTCGGCAGGGTCAAGGGCTGGGTCCAAATTGGTGATATTGGCAGAGGCCGCGATGAACGATTTGTTCATCATGATCAGAGAATAAATCGCCTCATGCACGCCTGTGGCCCCCAAGGAATGCCCGGTCAGCGATTTGGTCGAGGCGACAGGCGGCGTGTGGCCGCGGCCAAAGACGCGGCGGATGGCCTCCATCTCGGTCACATCGCCCACCACGGTCGAGGTGCCATGGCTGTTGATATAGTCGATTTTGCGGCCTTGCGGCAGGGTTGACAGGGCCAAGCGCATCGACCGCTCTCCACCCTCTCCAGAAGGTGCGACCATATCGTGTCCATCGGATGTGGCCCCATAGCCTGTCACTTCGCCGTAAATCTTGGCCCCGCGGGCCAAGGCATGGCTCAGTTCCTCTAGCACGACAACACCACCACCGCCTGCAATCACAAAGCCGTCCCGCGTGGCGTCATAGGTGCGCGAGGCGGTGGTGGGCGCGTCGTTGTATTTCGACGACATGGCGCCCATGGCATCAAACAGGCACGACAGGGTCCAGTCCAACTCTTCGCCGCCACCGGCAAAGACGATGTCTTGCTTGCCCATCTGGATCAGTTCAGTGCCGTTGCCGATGCAATGGGCCGAGGTCGAGCAGGCCGAGGTGATCGAATAATTGACGCCCTTGATCTTGAACGGCGTGGCCAGACAGGCCGAGTTGGTCGAGGACATGCACCGCGTGACCATGAAAGGGCCCATCTTTTTGGGCGCGCCTTTGTGGATCACGGCATCGAAAGCCTGAAAGAAGTTCGATGTCGACGGCCCACCCGATCCCATGATCAGACCCGTGCGGTCGTTGGACACATTTTGCGCCCCAAGGCCGCTGTCGGCGATGGCCTGCTGCATCGCCAGAAAGTTATAGGCCGCCCCCGGCCCCATAAAGCGCAGATCGCGCTTGTCGATATGGTCTTCCAGCACAATCTGCGGCTGACCTTTGACTTGGCTGCGAAAGCCGCGCTCGGCATAGTCGGGCGCAAAAATGATGCCAGACTTCCCCGCACGTAACGAGGCTTCCACCTCCTCGGCCGAATTGCCGATGGGAGAGATAATGCCGATGCCGGTGATGACGACGCGACGCATGGGATATCCTTTCGCAGATCAAAGACGAGCCAAGGTCAAAGACGGGCCAAGGTCAGTTTGACGACAGGGCAACTTTCATATCGGTGACCTGATAGATCACCTCGCCGTCAGCCTCAACCCGGCCATTTGCGACACCCATTGTCAAACGGCGGGTGGACAGCGCCTTGGTGAAATCGACGAAGTAGCGCAAGAGCTTGCGATCTGGGCGGACCATGCCGGTCAGCTTGACCTCGCCCACGCCCAAGGCATAGCCGCGCCCCAGCCAGCCGCGCCAGCCGAGGTTAAAGCCGGTCAGTTGCCACAGCCCGTCCAATCCCAGACAACCGGGCATGATCGGATTGCCGGGAAAGTGGCAGGCGAAAAACCAAAGGTCGGGTGAAATGTCAAACTCGGCCACGACATGGCCCTTGCCAAACGCGCCGCCGTCTTGCGAAATCTCGGTGATGCGGTCCATCATCAGCATCGGCGGGGCGGGTAGTTGCGCATTGCCGGGGCCGAACAGTTCACCCCGCGCGCAAGCCAAAAGCGCTTCCTTGTCGAATGTCGTCGGATAAGCGCCCATACGGCTATGCCCCTTTGTCCTTTGCATCCTATGTAACATCGCGTGATAAGGGGGCGCAAGGGCGGGCGCCCGCCCGTGGTGGCAGGCCGCCTGTCGGGTGGGAAATGGGCTTGCGCGCAACCTCTCTGGCAATTGGGCGCAGGGCCCGCTATAAGTGACAGACCTAAAAATCCGAGTAATAAGTATGCCAAACCAACATGACGGGATCATCACGACCGAAGCTGCGCGTGCCACTGATTGGTTGGCGCGTGGCGGTTTGCGTCCGACCCGGCAGCGTCTGGCGCTGGCACGGCTTTTGGTGGGCGATGGTCAAGATCGTCATGTCACCGCTGAAAGCTTGTTTACTTTAACAGGTGGTGTGGGCGAAAAGGTCAGCTTGGCCACTGTCTACAACACCCTGCGGGCCTTTTGTGCGGCCGGTTTGGTCAATGAAGTGGTGGTTGACGGCGCGCGCAGTTATTTTGACACGCGCATCGAAAACCACCCGCATTTTTACTGGGAAGACACCCACGCCCTTACCGACGCCCCGGCCGAGGAGGTGACCATCACAACCCTGCCAGCCGCCCCCTTGGGTACTGAAATCGCCCGCGTCGA
>CAXNKP010000213.1:0-4879 GCA_964202815.1 Stagnihabitans sp.
TTTC
This sequence comes from Stagnihabitans sp., assembly GCA_964202815.1. Lineage (GTDB taxonomy): Bacteria > Pseudomonadota > Alphaproteobacteria > Rhodobacterales > Rhodobacteraceae > Stagnihabitans. Next base: position 5 of record CAXNKP010000213.1, read on the forward strand.
CGGCCCAGGTGCCCTGATAGGTCACTTCTATGCCGCCCTCAAACGTGATGAGGGCCGACACATTCGCATCACCGTGGTACATCGACCATGGCGGGTTCCATGTGCGCGCCGAAATCGCCACCGGCTCGGCGGCATAGACATGGCGCATCAGATCGAAGTGATGGATCGACTGTTCCCACAGCATCGGCTGATCCATCGTCAGCGGATAGCGGTTCAGCAGCGGCAGCGTCCCGTCACGCCAGCGTTCGTAATTAAACCGGCCAAAGGCAGGTCGCCCGACGCCATCTTCGGCCCAAAGCCGCTTCATCGCTTGCGTGACCGCCAGATAGCGGAAATTGAGCCCGACCATCAGTGGCACACCGGCGCGCATGGCGGCGTTCACATGCCGCGTCGCCGCCGCGACAGAATCCGCCAGCGGCTTTTCCGCCAGAATGGCAAGCCCTGCGCTGCAGGCATCGGCAATCTGGGCATCGCGGTTGCCGGGCGGCGTGACAAGGATCACTGCATCTGCTGCCACCCTGCCCGCCACATCGGCGAGGGTTGCGCCACCCACAATGCCCGGCCGACCTTCCATCGCGGCCGCCAAGGTTGCACTATTTGTCTCAACCATCCCGACAATGCGCGTGCGCGGGTTTTCATCCAGCACGCGCCGCCAAATCCGCGACCGGGCGCCCAATCCGACAAGGATAACGCGAACCACGCTCATGCAGCCACCCCGGCGTGGCAGATCGTATCAAGACCGACGGCAAGGCTTGTCCAGGCAAACCCATGCAACTCTGGCAGGTTTGATGGCACCATCGGGGCCTTTATCGGTGCAGTTGGGCCGGTTTTGACGATCACACCCGGAAACCGCGCAGCGATGGCCTTGGCCACGTCCCGGTCGGCCAAGGCCGTCGGCGTGCACAAATGAACCGGACGCATCCACCCTTTCCCTGCGACGATCCGCGTTAATGCAGGCGCAAGATCCGGAGCAAACGTCCAGTCACGCCATGCTTCGGTGCCGCTTATGACGATGTCCTCGCCTGCCTGCGCCGCGTTGATCCAAGCCTGCACCAATGAGACGCGCGCACGCGTCGTCCGCGCCACCTCATTCGGTCCGTAAAGATACCCCAACCGCAGGACATGCGTCGCACACACCCCACCCAGCGCACCAGAAATTAGCACTTCGCCCGCCTTTTTAGCCGCCGCATATGGCCCCTTTGCCGTGGCAACATCCGTGTCGGTCAGGTTCGGGGAGCCGTCCGCAGCGTCGAACACGCCCGAAGATGACAGGAACACAAAGGCATCCGGGCGCATACGCCCAGCATGCCGCAACATGGCCAGTAGCGGCGTCATGTTGGCGCTTACGTGTTCGGCTTCGGTCATGCCCAGCGCGGCGGGATTAGTCGTCAACGCGGCAGCATGTATCATCACATCCGCCGACAGCGCGTGCAGCCCATCATCCCCTTGGGCTAGGTCATATTCAACCAGATCCACTCCCTTCAGACGCCTCTGCGCGGCCGCATCAAACGTCCGGTCTAGCCCCGTGACCCTTGCACCCAGACCCGCCAGGCCTGCGGCAAGCGCACCGCCGACAAAGCCTCCGGCCCCAGTGACAAGGACACGGGCCTGTTTCATGCGTTAAGCTCTGCAATGCTCGCTGGGTCAAAGTCTGCAAGGCTGCGGGTGTGTTCGCTGATGAGGTGCACCGCTTCGTCCACATCACGCGCCTCAAGTGCGCGAACGATGGGCGGGTGGTTCCCTGTGATATCAAAGAGGTTGGGCTGGACCGAGTTGCGCAAGGCCATGATCTGATGGATGCGCAAATAGAGGCTGTTCCACGACGCAAGCAACAGATCATGATCGGCAATCTGAATAAGGGTGCGATGAAACGCTTCGTCCGCTGCCGTAAGCTTGTCTTGATCCCCCTCGGTTGCTGCCTTGTCCATGGCGTGGCAATAGGTCCAGAGTGCCGCCACCGGGTGCCCGTATTCGAGAATGCGCCGCACGGCCATGACCTCAAACACCTCACGCAGGTTGTAGGTCTCTTCGACCTCACGCGCGGTCAGCGGCTTTACCCGTTTGCCCTTATAGGCCACCGTCTCGACAAGCCCGTCACTTTCCAGCATTTGGATCGCCTCTCGGATCGGAGCGCGGCTGACATTCATCTGCTCGGCCAAGGTTGCTTCGACCAGAACCGACCCGGGACGAAGCTTGCCCGACACGATGGCGCGGCGCAGAATTTCGGCGATCTGAATGCGTAACGGCGTCTGTTCGATGGGCATGATCTCGGCCAGGGCGGATGTCCCTGCAAAAAGGTCAGACACTGGAAGCTCCTTCAAAACATAGCGATTTGGCATTGGCAATCTGGTCGTGATGTGCGGGACCAATCGCCACAAGCGGCGGGCGCACGATGGCATAACCTGGGTCATCCAGCCGCGCCGCAACCGTCGCCTTGATGCCCGGAATCAACGGGATCTTTTCAAACAGCGAACGGATCGCCCCGACGCGGGCCAGCAGGTCTGCTTCCTGCGGGGTTCCCAAACCGCGGATCAGTGCCATGATGCCAGCCACGTTCACGTTGGCACTGGCGCTGATACACCCTGCCCCACCAGCCTGAACATTCTTGACGATCAGCGATTCCGACGCTGAATAGCTTTCGATCTGGGGAAAGGCTGCAATCACGCTGGCTGTGTTGTCCCAGTTGCCCGAACTGTCCTTCAGCCCGGCAATGGTGGTGGGATAAGCCTTCAAAAGCCGCTCAATCACGCCCAAGGTGATCGGGACGCCCGTCATCTGCGGAATATGGTAGAGATAGAGCCGCAGCTTGTCCGACCCAACAGCCTCGATCACCCTGGCAAAACTGGCGAACAGTGCATCATCACTGAGTGGCTTGTAAAAGAACGGCGGCAGTGTCAGCGTTCCCAGACAACCAAGACCCACAGCATGCTGCGTCAGCGCGATGGTGTCTGGCAACGCCGAACACCCCGTTCCGGGGATCAGCCGCGCCGCAGGTATCCCAGCGGCAACAAGCGCCTCAAGCGCGTCCATCCGCTCGGCCACCGACATGGAATTGGCTTCGGACGTTGTGCCAAAACAAGCCAAGCCGTCCGCCCCATCCGCCAGCAGCAATCGCGAATGCGCAACAAAGCGCTCTGTATCCACCGAAAGGTCTGGCTTAAACGGGGTGATTGCCGGAACAAACAGGCGTGGTTGATAGGTCATGCGCTTACCCCCTTAGTTTTGATCTGATGGTCAAGAACCGATAGGGGCTTTATCGGCACGAACACGTCGTCATCTGCCGCGCCACGCCACATCATGACGGCAAACTGCGCGTCGTTATCCAAAGCAGTGATGCCGGTGTGCCAAGCGCCCGAGCGATAGATCACGCCGACATTGCCCGGCAAAACCATGCAAAGTGCCCCCGCCGGATCGGGTTGCCCCAAAGCGTCAGGCGGCATCACCGTCACCAGATAGCGCCCGACATGCAAAGGCACAAAAACCTGTGCCGCATGGGGATGATGTTCCATCCGGTCAATGGTCAGTGGTAACGCTGATACAGGGACCGCATTGACATGAAACTGAAACTGCAATCCCAAAACTGGGGCCAGCCAGTCACTGTACATCCTGCGGTCGCCGGCCTGTGCCGGCCCGGTGACCAGCGCCCCATAGGGTGCAAAGGCCGCTGCATCGCACGGAACGGGGATTACCCTCATCCTGACACCCCCTGATAGGGAACGGCTTGACGCCAATGCGCCGCCAGATCGGCTCGGCGGCAAACCCAGACATCGGTGCGCCCCGCCAGATGATCCAGAAACACCTTTAGCCCCTGTGCCCGCCCCGGATGGCCCGCCACACGGGTATGCAATCCCACCGACATCATCCGAGATTGACCTTCGGACAAGAGCATATCAAGACTGTCGATCAGAAATTCGGCCCAGGCTCGGCCTGTGACCAGCGGCCCACCAACCAGTTTGGCATCATTGGTCGCCAGTGAATAGGGCACCACCAGATGCCCTTTGCCATTCACCGTCTGCCAATAGGGCAATTCGTCATTGTAAGCATCGCTATCGTAGCTAAACCCGCCATGTTCAACGATCAATCGCCGCGTGTTCGGGCTGGAGGCATAGCGGCAATACCACCCTTCGGGTGCGCGCCCGATTGTCTTTGTCAGCGACGCATGCGCGCGCGCGATGTGGTCGCGCTCTGTCGCCTCATCCAGCATGTAATGCTCGATCCAGCGCCAGCCGTGACAGACCACATCCCAGTCCGTTGCCGCAATTGCCCGCGCCGCGTCGGTATTTCGCTCCAGCGCGAGGGCAGAGGCGAACACCGTCAGGGGCAGACCGCGCGCCTGAAACAGACGGAAAAGCCGCCAAAACCCCACCCTAGCGCCATATTCATACATGCTTTCTGCCGCCAGATCGCGCTGGCCCACAGGGATGCGTGCCTGCGCCACTTCGGTCAGAGCGGTGTCGGTGCGCTCGTCACCGTCGGCAAAACTGTATTCTGACCCTTCCTCGTAGTTCAGAACAAAGTTGACCGCGACCCGTGCCCCGTTGGGCCACAGGACAGATGGCGGTGTCGCGCCATATCCGGTCAGATTGCGGGGGCTATACGGCATTCAGGTTAGTCCCTTGTTCCCGAAACCTTGCAGAAAAAGCAGCACCAGTCCCCGGTTTGCACGTTTGGCAAAGCCCGCAGGCCAAAGAACATGCCGTCGGCTGGGGCCACCAGGTCGGCCAGCACATCGCCGAAGATGCTGACGACCGTGGCCAGCGGATCGCCCTTTTTCATCATTGTCAGGAAGTCGACACCCGGTGCGGGCAGAAATATGCCCGAGGCTGGGGCAAGCAATGCCTCTTGCACGCCAATGTAGCGCGGGTTCGGGTAGGC
>CAXNKP010000214.1:0-4870 GCA_964202815.1 Stagnihabitans sp.
GGTAAAGCCCTTGACCCCCGCTGCCATCAAAGCCGCCGTCAAACGGCTGTCCATCGGCGCTTCAATCAAGATTTCTACCCGTTTGGCGGCATATGTCTGCATGTTTCAGCCCCCCCGAATTGCTTCAGCCACAGCCAGATAGGCCGGAATGCCAAAGACCAAATTGAACGGAAAGGTTATGCCCAAAGACAGCGTCAAAGCGATAGAGGGGTTGGCCTCGGGCAAGGCGACCCGCATCGCGGCTGGTCCGGCGATGTAACTGGCTGACGCCGCCAGCACCATCATCAACACCGTCCCCCCCAGTGACAGGCCCAAAAGCAGCGCCGCCCCCAGCCCCGCCGCTGCCCCGATCATCGGCATCACCACCCCAAAGGCCACCAAGCCCGCCCCGATAATCCCCCGCGCGCCACGCAGGCCACGGCCCGCCACCAGCCCCATATCCAGCAAGAACAGGCACAAAACCCCCTGCCACGGGGCCACGACAAAGGCCTCGACCTTGGCCATGCCTTCGGGGCCGGTGATCATCCCGATGGCAAAGGCCCCTACCAGCAGCACAATTGACCCGTTCAGCAAAATCTCGCGCCATAGGCCCGGTTCTGTCCTCAGCCCGTGGCCCGACCGCGAGGCCAGCCAAAGCGCAGTAATGATGGCAGGGCTTTCCATCGCAGCCGAGACGGCGACCATATACCCCTCGGCCTCGATCCCGCGCAGGGCCAAGATGCCGCTGGCCGTGGCAAAGGTTACGATCGAGATAGATCCGTAATGCGCCGCCACCGCCGCCGCCTCTACTGCCGACAGGCGCGAGATCACGCGCAGCAGGCCAAAAGCCACGATGGGCAAAAGAAAGGATAGGGCGATCCCCGCGCCCAAAGCTGCCAAAACCTGCCCGTCAATTCCGCTTTTGCTGACGGCAACCCCGCCTTTAAAGCCGATGGCAAACAGCAGATAAAGTGCCATGGTCTTGGCCGCCGCCTCTGGCACGCTTAGATCCGACCGCGCCAAGGCGGCAAGGCCGCCCAAGGCAAAGCACAAGATCATCGGCGTCAGCAGGTTCTGGCCCGCCAAGGTCAACATCGCATTCATCAACCACCTTCCAATCGCGAGGAAGATAAGAAAGACGACGCCTGTTTCAAGCCACAGAGGCTTTTATCACCGCCCCGTCTATGCCTTGCGCCATATCACACAGGCACAAACCCGTCCTTGGAAGGATCAAACTGTTCCAGCGCCCCTTCGCCCGTATTGTTCCAAAGGCCATGCAGGGTAAGCATATCATCGTCCATGGCGGCGCGCACAAAGGGGAAGGTGATCAGGTTTTCCAGCGACACCCGCACCGCCTGTTTTTCCAATGCCACGATCCGCTCGGCCTCCGGCAAGGTTTTGACCCGCTCAAAACCCGGGCGCAGAATATCCATCCAGCGTCCAACGAAGGACGACTTTTCTTCCAGTTGCGGCGCAAGGCCACAGCACATGTCATGGCACCCCTTGACCCCACCGCAGTTGGAATGCCCCAAAACCACGATATGCGCCACCTTCAGTGAGGTGACTGCATATTCCACCGCCGCCGAAGTGCCGTGATATTCGCCGTCCGGGTTAAAGGGCGGCACCAGATTGGCCACGTTGCGGTGGATAAAGAACTCCCCCTCATCCGCGCCGAAGATCGAGGTGACATGCACCCTGCTGTCGCAGCACGAAATCACCATAGCCCTTGGATGCTGCCCGCTTTCCGCCAAACGCCGATACCAAGCGCGGTTGTCCTGATAGGTCGTGGCCCGCCAGCCTTGAAAGCGGGCGATCAGATAGGACGGCAGGGGGCGGGCTTGATCCATAGGGGGCTCCTTCTTTGCGGGATGACCATAGTTTGCAATTGCAGCAAATTCGAGAGGAAACGTAGTGATAAACCGCCAAGATGCCAGCCTTGCGGCAAGGGTTTATTTAACTTCTCGGCCCACACTGGTTTTGGGTGAAGTGGGAGTGTGGAAATGTCGCAAGACAAAGTGGTGGCGTTACGCCCCAATGATCGGGTGTGCCAAGACGCCGAGCCGATTTCAACGATCTGTCGCAATCTTGGCGCGGCCACGGCAGAAAAGGTGGTGGTCCGCGCCTTGGGCGAGATATCACAAAGCATTGCAGGGTTGGCTGATCAGGTAAAGGCGCATGATTTGGATGAAATGATGCGCCCACTGCGCCGCCTGCAAAGGATGAGCGAGAGTTTGGGTTTGGTCACCCTTGGCCTGATCGCGGCGGATTTGATCCATTGCATCACCTATCAGGACGTCACGGCCTTTTCTGCCGTCTGGGCAAGGCTGCTGCGCGTGGCCGACATGGCCTTGGTCGAGGGGCACAACCCGATGGGTCTGACGCAAGCCTAGGGTCGGCACCGCCTTCTGGCGTCAGTTGGTCAGGCTTTGGCGCGCAACGCCCTTGCAGGGCGCAAGGGAACGGGTAGGCTGCGGGTGTAGGAGAATACCATGACCCAACCTCGCTTTGCCGACCCGAATGCAGCCTATCGCAGCCTCACCTTGGTGACGGCCAATGACTGGCCCACGCTATGCGCCAGCCACCCCGCCAAAGACTGGCTGATGGCCACGGGCTTCGAGGCAGGCTTGGGCGAATTGCGCCTTATTCCGGGGCCAGAGGGTGTCGCCGCGGCCATCGCTGGCATGGGCACGCCCAAGGCGCGGGCGCGGTTGCGCTTTGGGGTGGCCAAGGCCGTCACGGGGCTGCCTGCGGGCAACTGGGCGCTGGAAGGCGCGCTTTCACCTGCGCTGCTTGATGAAACGGTTCTGGCATGGCTTTTGCAATCCTACCGATTCGACCGCTACCGCAGTGCGAAAAAACCCGATGCGCCCCTGCTGCGCCTGCCAGAGAGTGCCGATGGCCCCCGCCTTCTGGCCATGGCAGAGGCAGAGTTTCTGACCCGCGATCTGGTCAACACCCCCGCCTCTGACATGGGCCCGGCTGAGCTTGAGGCGGCCTTTGTGGCGCTGGCCCAGCGCTTTGGCGCAGCCTTCACCGTGGTCTGCGGGGATGACCTGCTGACGCAAAACTTCCCCATGGTCCATGCCGTCGGCCGCGCCTCACCGCGCGCGCCGCGCATTATGGAATTGCGCTGGGGCAGCGTGGGGCCAAAGCTGACGCTGGTGGGTAAGGGCGTGTGCTTTGACACGGGCGGGCTGAACATCAAACCCTCGTCCGGCATGAACCTGATGAAAAAAGACATGGGTGGGGCCGCCACCGTCATGGGGCTGGCCCATATGATCATGGCGCTTGGCCTGCGGGTGCAGTTGCGCGTGATCGTGCCTGCCGTGGAAAACGCCATCTCGGGCAATGCGCTGCGGCCCAAAGACATCCTCACTTCACGAAAGGGCCTGACGGTCGAGGTGAACGATACCGACGCCGAGGGCCGCTTGGTCTTGGGCGACGCATTGGCTTGGGCCGAAGAAGAGCCGTCCGACATGATCGTGTCCATGGCCACCCTGACGGGTGCGGCCCGCATCGCCGTTGGCCCCGACCTTGCCCCCTACTACTGCAACGACCCCGCAGTGGTCGCAGCGTTGGAGGCGGGGGCCGCAGCGGCCTTTGATCCGGTCTGGCGGCTGCCCTTCCATGACGCTTACGAATCCATCATCGAACCGGGCATCGCCGATCTTGATAATGCGCCGGGCTGGGGCTTTGCAGGGTCGGGCACAGCCGCGTTGTTCCTGCGCCGCTTTGTCGACAACCCGCGCTATCTGCACTTTGACATCTACGCCCACACGCCGTCCGACCTGCCCGCCCGCCCCAAAGGCGGGGTGGGCCAAGGTGCGCGCGCCGTTTTTGCCGCCCTACCCGCCATCTTGGGCCTGTGAATGGACCGCCGCCTTACACCGGCCACAGCCCGAATCGCCCATATCTCGCTACAAGGCCAGATGGACGCGCCCGCCTTCACCGCCGGTGAAACGCTGCAAATAGCCGTCCCTTTGGCCGATCTGCTGCGCAGCCCCAACGGCCCGCGCGAGCGGCAGCTTTGGCTGGGCGAGGATTTTACCGTCATCGACCGCATGAAAGGCCACGCTTTCGGCTGTGCTGCCAAAGACGGCTATTGCGGCTGGCTGCCCGAGGGGGCGCTGGAACAAGGCCCGCCTGCCACACATTGGGTGGCCTCCACCGGCACGCATCTTTATGCCAAGCCTAAGGCCAGTTCGCAAAACCTAAGCGATCTGCCCATGGGCGCGCGGGTTGCGGTGCTGGATCAGGTCGGCACTTATGCCCAAACGACACAGGGCTTTGTACCCGCCAGCCATCTGCTGCCCTTGGGCACCTACCTGAGCGATCCGGTCGCTGTGGCTGAAATGTTCCTGCACAGTCCCTATCTATGGGGTGGCAATTCGCGCGCTGGGCTGGATTGCTCGGGCCTTGCCCAAATCTCCCATTTGGCTTGCGGCATGGATCTGCCCGCCGATTCTGACCTGCAAGAAACCGCAGGGCGCGTCGTGCAAGGCGACTTCCAACGCGGAGACCTGTTGTTCTGGAACGGCCACGTCGCCTTGGCCGTGGACAGCCAGCGCCTGATCCATGCCAACGGTAACACGATGTCGGTGGCCTACGAAGACATAACCGCCGCCATCGCCCGCATCCAGCAGGCCGAAGGCGCCCCATTGCGCAGCCACCGCCGCCTTTAATCGACCAGCCGCACCGCCTTGGGCTCTAGCACGCGCAGCACTTGGGCCAGATCATGGCCACGGCGCAAGATGCGCCCATCCATGGCCACAACACCGTAGATCCCCTGCTTGGCACGCAAAGCAGGGCGCTTTTCCACACGGTACAGCGGCATTTCTGACGTGCGGCGGAAAATCGAAAAGACAGCAAAATCGCGCAGGGTAGATATGCC
>CAXNKP010000215.1:0-4840 GCA_964202815.1 Stagnihabitans sp.
GGTCGCTGCCAGAGGTAAAGTCTGTGATGTGGTCAACGCCCTTCAGCGCATTGAGACTGAAAACATCCGCGTCAGCGCCCCCAATCAGACGATCAATCCCGGCACCACCAAACAAGAGGTCATTTCCAATTCCGCCGTCAAGGCTGTCGGCACCAAGCCCTCCGGTTAGGGAATCCAAGCCCGTGCCGCCGATCAAGGTGCCATTGCCACCCTTTAGCGGGTTGCTGCCATAGCGATTCATGATTCCCATGAAGGCTGATTTGTGACTGCCTTAACATATAGGAGATGTTGGGGGTCATTGATAGGCATGCCGCTTCCTGTAAAGCGACATCAGCGCGTTGTTGATTTTGTTGAGGAAGGTCATACGCATCGGTCTGCGGCGGCTCAATTTCTTGTTTCGATCAAGTTTGTGAACGACATGGTCCTGTCGAAGCGCAGGACGGGGTCGCTTGAAGCCAAGCCTCAGGGCAACGGCGGCGGGCTTGGCAAGTTGGCGGGCGTAGTGGACTGGATCGCGCGGCGGATCAAGCAAAAGTGCGACCTGACGCTTGATGAACTGGTGGTCCATCTGCGCTGCGACTCTGGGGTCGAGGCGCACCGTGTCTGGGTCTGCCGGCGGCTGCGCAGCCTCCAGCCAGATCAGCAACGCCCCCCGACTCTTCAGACAGCCTGCTTTTTTAGAGAGATGGTATGGCTAAGCCGGTTCGCCCTGTGAATCCCCACCCGGCAGAGTTCTGCAACAACGTCGATTTCACCCCTTGCGCTCTTGATTGGACGCGGTTCAGTGTGACGCTTGTTTCGGCCAGATTAACACCTCGTGCGGAAGTCTCATGGCATCAAAATCGACATTGAATGCGAAAAACCTTGAGACGCTTGGCGCAGGGCGATTGGCAGAGCTGTTGATCGAGATCAGCACAGGCTCTGCGGTGGCCAAACGACGGCTGCGGCTGGAATTGGCAGGGGCCCAAGGCCCCAAGGAAGCCGGACGAGCGGTGGCCAAGCGCTTGGCCAGCCTTGCGCGCGCGCGCAGCTATGTGAACTGGCAGGATCGCAAGGCCTTGGTCACTGATCTGGAAAGCCAGCTTCGCGCCATCAAAGAACAAATAGCCCCCGCCGACCCGACCGAGGCGCTGGCGCTGGCATGGCGCTTTATGCAGGTTGCGACGCCGTTGTTTGGACGTTGCGATGACAGCAGCGGCATCATCATGGGCGTCTTTCACGACGCCTGCGCCCTGCTGGGTGAAATCGCCCGCGCCGCCGCGCCGCGCCCTGAGATGCTGGCTGATGCCACGATCGAGGCTTTGCGTGACAACGGTTTTGGCCAATATGACGGCCTGATTACGATCCTGACACCCGCGCTTGGGGCAGAAGGGCTTGCCCATCTTAAGCAGCGCGTGGATGCGATTGCGGCCACACCCGTTCCCGTGCCGCCGAAAAAGGAATGGGAAGTGGTGGGTTACGGCAGCGGCGGGGCCACCTATGTTCATCAGATGGCAGAGCAATCTCGGAAAAGCTTCGCTCGCATGGCGTTGATGGATATTGCCGATGCGATGGGCGATGTGGATACCTTTATCGCCCAATATGAACCCGCCACGCGCAAGCTGCCGCAGGTCGCCGCAGACATTGCCAAGCGTCTGTTGGCCGCAGGGCGGGCGCAGGATGCTTTGGGGTTTATCGAACGGGCAGAGTTGGGCGAGCGTGCTAGGGTGCACGACGAATGGCAAGCAGCCAAGCTGGACGTGCTAGAGGCGCTGGGCCGTGGCGATGAAGCGCAGGCCTTCCGGTGGGAGTGCTTTCAGCGTGGGCTCAACCCCGACCATCTGCGCGCCTATCTCAAACGTCTGGCCGATTTTGACGATGTCGAGGCAGAAGAGACGGCGATGGCCTATGTCATGGCCTTTCCCGGCCCGCTATCCGCCCTGCATTTCCTGATCCAATGGCCCGCGTTTGATCGGGCAGCCGCGTTGGTTCAACAGCGGCTGGGTGAATTGAACGGGGATTACTATGAAATCCTCACCCCCGCCGCCGAGGTTTTGTCTGCGCGTTTTCCTTTGGCGGCGACGCTGGCCCTGCGAGTGATGATTGATTTCACCCTCAAAGCGGCAAAATCTACCCGCTATCAACACGCCGCCCACCACTTGGCCGAATGCACGGCACTGAGCAGCCAGATCGAGGATTTTGGGGTGTTTGAGCCGCACGCAACCTTTATCGCCCGCCTGCGGCGCGATCATGGCCGTAAGGCAGGCTTCTGGGGGCACTTTGCGTGACGCAAGCCCTGCGCACCTCAGGTAAAGGGCGCGCACAGCCTTGGTCAAAACAAGAAGGCACCGTAGCCATATTTTCAGGCAACGATAAAGACGCGCCGCTCTAGATCTTCCTGCCGCCACCCGCTTTTTGCCAGCAAACCTCAAGCAAGGTCGCAGCGGCCAGCCTATGCTCGCGCCTTGCTAAAGCTCGTTGATATCATCTTTCCAGACCTTCACCTGCGACTTTGTCACCCCAACAGCACGGCGCAAGATCAGCCAGGCGGCCAAAGACAGGCCGGCAAATATCAGCGCCAGCAACGCCACATTGTCGGGGGCTATCCCCAGCAACAGCAGCACGCCGCTGCCTACGGCCCCAAAGGCAAAGCCCAGAAAGACAAAGCCGGGCAGGGTGATTTCCAGCCCTGCCAAGATCACACCCGCCAGCACCCAAACCCACCAGATCGTCCAAACAGCCATTTAGCGCCCCTTCAACATGCCAAAAGCATTGGCAAAGGCATCTAGGGCCGAGGCGGGGACGATCACCAACTGCTTGCCCGCGCCTTGCCCGACCGCTGTCAGCGCTTCGACCTGTTTGAGGGCGACTTGGTACTGGGCGGCCTCGATCCCGTTTTCCTTGATGGCAGCGGCGATGACGCCGGTGGCATAAGCTTCGGCATCGGCCAGAACGCGACGGGCTTTGGCTTGTTGTTCGGCCGCGTAAAGTTCACCTTCGGCGTTCAAGGATATGGCGGCTTTCTTGCCCTCGGCCTCCATCACCATGGCGCGGCGGGCGCGTTCGGCGTTTAGTTGCTGCAACATCGCATGGCGCGTGGCTTCATCAAGGGCCACGTCCAAGATCTCGGCGCGCGTCACCTCGATGCCCCATTCGTCCACCATGGCGCGCACATGTTCGCGGATCTGGGCGGTCAATTCGTTGCGGTTGGATTGGACGTGGTCCAGTTCCATCTTGCCTATTTCAGACCGCACAATGCCTGCCACTGTGGTCGCAATGGCGGCATCCACATCGCGGATGCGGTAGACGGTTTTTTCCGGTTCTGTGATCCGGTAAAACACGCTCGTTTCGACCTTTAAGAGGACGTTGTCAGTTGTGATGGCGTCTTGGTTGGCCGTGGGCAACTGCCGTTCAAGCACCGACACCTTATGCGCCACGCGGTCTAAAAACGGCACAGTAAAGTTGATCCCTGGCCCCAACACTGTGTGCAAGCGTCCAAATCGCTCGACCACATATTTCATGCTTTGCGGCACGATGCGAACCGCCTTGAACAGCGCAATGACAATCAGCGCTGCAAGGGCCAGAAAAACGATGCTGCCACCAGCCATAAAAACTCTCCTCACATTTCCAAGTATCCTTGCCTGAAATGCACGCCCCGCACAACGGCCATGATTTCGGTGTGTGAAAACGTTCCGACGACAAAACCTGTGTCAGCTGCGTCAAAACATCAAAAGATGCAGGCTATCTGCATTTTCTGGACCGCTCAAAAGACGTGATCAAACGGGCGGGCGAGGTGGAGCGCGTTTTGGCCGAGTTCAAAGTGCCGACGCTTTTTGACGATCACGACAGTCTGTCCAAAACCTTGATCGGGAAGATCATGAAGTATCAACTGCGTGCCGACCATGCTGCCGCAAACCTGAAGTAACGCTGTGCAAGCCAGAGGTTTTGCGATTATGCCGAAGACGGGCATCGTCGATCAGCTCAAGGAGCAGACCTACGGCTGAACCCGTCGATATCCTCTCTGGCGTTCGCACTGCCATTGGCACCTTTGGCGGCGGTTTTTCAAGCAAAGAGCCAAACGAGTTGGGCACCCTCGACCCGGTGGAGGCGATGTGGCGAGCCAACGTGGCACCCGACCAGATCGGCCATGTTGTCTTTGGCAATGTCATCTCCACCGGCCCCAAAGACGCCTATCTGGCACGGATTGCTGCGAGGAATGCCGGCGTGCCCAAGGAAGTGCCTGCGATGACGCTCAACCGGCTGTGCGGCAGCGGGGTGCAGGCCATCATCTCTGCCGCCAAAAGCATCATGCTGGGCAATACAGGCGTGGCGCTGGCAGGCGGGGCCGAGGTGCTGAGCCGCGCCCCCCATGACGTGAAAGTTGCCCACTTTGGCCAAAAGATGGGCAATACCAGCTTGATTGACGGTTTGATGGGCGTTTTGACCGACCCGTTCTGCCATGGCATGATGGGCATCCCGGCCGAGAACGTGGCGCAGAAATACGGTATCCCGCAGCAAGATCAGGACGGCTTTGCCCTAAAAAGCCAACGCTGAGCGGCTGTGGCCATCGGGGCGGGGCATTTCAAAACGCAGATCTTGAGGGTCGAGGGGACGGCTGGCCGCCGCCAGATGACTATTGAGGCCAACGAGCACTCCCAAGCCCGAAACCACTGCCGAAATGCGGGCTGTTTTGCGCCCTGCGTTCCAAAAAAACGGCTGCTCTGTGACGGCGGGAAATGCGTCGGGCATCAATGACGGGGCTTCGGCGCTGGTCTTGGCATCAGCGCACCAAATTGCGTCAAGTGAGGCTGCGCCCTTGGCGCAGATTGGGGGCTATGCCCATGCAGGGGTTGATCCGGAG
>CAXNKP010000216.1:0-4837 GCA_964202815.1 Stagnihabitans sp.
TCAAAACGCAGATCTTGAGGGTCGAGGGGACGGCTGGCCGCCGCCAGTTGACTATTGAAGCCGACGAGCACCCCCAAGCCCGAAACCACTGCCGAAATGCTGGCTGTTTTGCGCCCTGCGTTCCAAAAAAACGGCTCTGTGACGGCGGGAAATGCGTCGGGCATCAATGACGGGGCTTCGGCGCTGGTCATGGCATCAGCGCACCAAATTGCGTCAAGTGAGGCTGCGCCCTTGGCGCAGATTGGGGGCTATGCCCATGCAGGGGTTGATCCGGAGATTATGGGAATTGGGCCGGTGCCTGCGGTGCGCGTCCTGCTGGCACGATCGGGGTTGCGCATTGCCGATTTCGACGTGGTCGAATCGAACGAGTCTTTCGCCTGGCAAGCCTTGGCCGTGAACTGGGTCTGGACCCCGCCAAGGGGAACCCTGACGGCGTCGCGATTGCTTTGGGCCATCCGGTGGGGCCACGGGCGCGCTTTTGGCGATCAAGGCGCTTTCCCATTTGCAGCGCACTGGCAGGCGCTTTGGCTTGATCACCATGTGCATCGGCGGCGGTCAGGGAATTGCTTTTGTCATCGAGAGGGTGTGACGGGCGGGCAATGGGCACGAAAGGGCATGGGCCATGAACTTTGATCTAACGCAAGCAAGACCCGATCCTGTCGATGACCCGCGCCTTTGCCACCGGCCGCATAGCCCCCCATGTCCTGCAATAGGGCGCAAGCAAGCATTTCCCCACCGATGTGCTTGCTAAGGCCGGGGCTTTGGGCTTGGGCGGCATCTATGGGCGCGACGATGTGGGTACGACCTGCTTGGGCCGACTGGACGCGGTTTTGATCTTTGAAGCTCTGGCCAAGGCTTGGCTGATGATTTCGGCCTATATCTCGATCCACAATATGTGCGTTTGGATGATTGACCGCTTTGGCACGCAAGTACAGCGCCAGACGGGGTGCCCGCAGTTGGTGGGTTTGCAAAACCGCACGTCCTATTGCCTGACAAAACCCGGTGCAGGCTCTGACGCGGGGGCTTTGATCACGCAGGTTGAACGGGATGGTGACGGATGGGTGCTGAACTGGCAAAAGCAGTTCATCTAAGGGGCGGGCCTATGGCGGCCAATCTTGCCAAGGCGGGCCATGCAGTGACAGGCTTTGATCTGGTGGCTCCGATGGCCGAAGGGGTGGCAAGTTGCACCTTGGCTGTGGGGTCTGTGGCGGGGGCAGAGGTGGTGATTATCATTGCTGCCCAATGGGTCAATCCTGCGGAGTGTCGCAGCAGAGGTTATGGCGGCGATACCCAAAGGATCGGTGCTGTGTGACTGCTGAACCGTCGATGTGGCAAGTGCTGTGGACGTGGCAGAACAGGCGGCAACCTTTGGCCTTTTGGCGCTGGACGCGCCGGTTTCGGGTGGGATCGGTGGGGCCACGGTGGGGACGCTGATCTTTATGGCGGGCGGCGCGGACGCAGCTTTTGAAAGGGTGCAGCCTTTGTTCGCCGTGATGGGGCAAAAGGTGGCGCAGTGTGGGGCGGCGAGGGCGGGGCAATCGGCCAAGATCTACAACGACATGATTTTGGCCGTCACGATGACCGCAATCTGCGAGGCATTTGCCTTGGCCGACAAGCTGGGCTTGGACCGGCAGAAGATGTTTGACATCGTCTCGACCTCCTCTGGCTATAGCTGGACCATGAACGCCTATTGCCCGGCCCCGGGGGTGGGGCCGAAATCACCGGCGGACAACGGTTCTAAGCCCGGCTTTGCCGCCGACCTGATGCCGAAAGACCCGACCCTGTCGCAAATGGTGGCATAGGCGGTAGATGCTGACAGCCCTATGGGCCAATTGGCTACGATGCTGTATAAATCCTTTTGAGAAACAAAAGGTGGGCGGGGCATGGACTTTTCAGCCATGTTGCCGCGGTTTGAAAAGTGGGGGCTGGCATGAGCAGTTTGATCGAGGTTTCCCATGTGGGCAGCGTGGCACTGATAAGGCTCAACCGGCCCAAACAGTTGAATGCGCTGAACGCGGCCTTGGCGGCCGAGATGCTGGCGGCTGTCAGAGCGATCGAGACTGACCCTGTCATCGGCTGCATGGTCATTACCGGCAACGAAAAGGCCTTTGCCGCGGGGGCCGATATTTCCGAAATGGCCGCGATGACGGCCCAGCAGATGGAGGCGCAGGACTTTTTTGCCGAATGGGGCGATTTTGCAAAAGCGCGCAAACCCAAGATCGCGGCGGTTAACGGCTATGCGCTGGGCGGTGGGTGCGAATTGATGATGATGTGCGATTTTGCCATTGCGGGCCAAGGTGCCAAGTTCGGTCAACCAGAGGTGAAGCTGGGGGTCATCGCGGGCATGGGCGGCACGCAGCGCATGACCAAACTGATCGGCCGCGCTCGATCCATGGATATGCACTTGACAGGCCGGATGATGGACGCGGCCGAGGCTTTGCAGGCAGGCCTGATCGCCCGCGTTGTGCCCGATGCCGAGGTTCTGCCCCACGCAATGGACGCTGCCCGCCTGATCGCCAGCTACTCTCGCCCCGCCGTGCGCCTGATCCGCGAGGCGATTGGCCGGGCCGAAGAAGGTGGATTGGCCGAGGGGCTTTTATTCGAACGGCGAGTGTTTCACGGCCTGTTCGGCAGCCTTGACCAGCAAGAAGGTATGGCGGCTTTTCTAGAAAAGCGCGCGGCGGTGTTCAAAGGGCAATGAGGGCACGCGCAGTTGGCGCGTGACACAGGTTGGGTTAGGGGAAAAATACCCGCCAGCATGAAGACAACTTTACCTGCCTGCCTGCGCCGGCCCTGACGGGCAGATTCTCTTGCAGCTTGACCACGAGTACCCATCCCCAGCCCGCTGCCAAAGAGGTTTGATCTGCCTGTGCGCCTGCGGATTGAACCAAGTTGATTTGTTCACCAAAGATGGCAAGACACCGCAGGAAGGGCCCCTGCACCATATCTCGGATACGAAAGTGGTGGGTTGTAGCGTGGCCTTGGGCGCGGGTGTAGTCGCTTGGCAGATGGACGCGTGAGTGGTCGTGGACCCGATAATCGCCTTCCGTCACTGCGAGAACTGTGCGCGCGGCCAGACAAATATGTGCCGCAACAGCTGGATTTTTGGCGTGCAAAGGTCGGCGGGCCATGCTGAATATCCTGCGGCCCCGCGCGGCAATTGCTGGCCCTGCCTAATGCGATGGACTATGAAGCCGCAGCCTTGTTGCAATTACCGGCCCCACGGCTTGGCAATTTCTGTGCGACCGCGCCAAGGCCGTCTTGGGCGAGGATGTGCTGATCATCGCTGGCAGGTCTACCCCTTCCAGCACGAAGGTGATCGCCCGCATCTGCCGCGCGGCGCAACGTCTTTCATCTTCGCCACCACCGCCCCAAGCTCCGCCGCCGTCAATTCCTTCCGCGTGACCTCGATGGCCATTCGATCCGCCCTGCCATCGGCACCAGAGGATCAGAATCTGAACGCTTTGGGAAGCCCCTGAGAGCCAGAAGCAATCGCCCTTGGTATGATTATGGTTGCGGCATTCTAGTGAACGTGCCCGTCTCATCCTGGGCGACGGCGGCCGCAGTGTGCAACACAAGGTTGTCTGAGCCGCGATGCAAATTGCACGCGCGCTTTGGATAATCCACGCCAACTATCAAGACCTTTCGCAACATGGTCAGATCACTCGGCCAAAACGCTAAAGATAAAAGATCCGCTCCGTGATTCAAAAGAATACTGGCATGCGTCTTGGGATCGTGAATGTTGCTTAATCTCCTTCATTAAAGCCGTTACGCGCTTGCGAACGATGTGCCGGATCATCCTGACGACAACGCAAAAATGACGCTCGATTGGATGGGACGAAACGGCCATCGCCAGTTCACGGGCGGTTGGCAACTTGCCCCGATTTTCGCGTAACAGCCAAAGCCCCGTCAACCCAAAGCAGATGGCGGGGGGGCGGGCTATGGTTGGGAACCTGGATGCAGACCGCGCGGCTTGAGGGGCGGGAACCCATGCCCCCCAAGCCCACCTGACCGGGCCGGCGGCGCAAGTTTTCTGCTTTGGGTGGTCGTTTGCCGTGCCTTGCGCTATCTTGCGCCTAGGCAGCAGCAACAGGGGGTGGCCTTGAACACAAAGCAATTGGCGCATGTCTGCGTTTTTAGTCATGATCTGGCGCAGGCGGAATTGTTCTATGTTGGTGGACTGGGCCTGACGAAGTGTTTCAACTTTCTCAAGAACGGCGCGTGGGTGGGGCTTTATCTTTCCTGCGGCGCACGGACCTTTATCGAGGTTTTCTTGCATGACGAGGCGCCTATCGCCAAGTCTGGCCAAGTGAACCACCTGTGTCTTGAGGTTGAGGATCTTGCCGCCTGTGTCGCCGAACTGCGCGCAAAGGCCATTGATGTGACCGAGCCAAAATATGGGTGCGATGACACCTGGCAAGCTTGGCTTAAGGATCCCTCGGGCAGTTTGGTCGAATTGTTCCAGTATACCGAAAAAAGCGCCCAGTTTGTCGGTGGCGACCGTGAGATTGATTGGTAAGGGGCTTGGTGTCCCTTATCTATCTGTATTCTTGAGCCGCAAGACCATTCCAAGCGCGCCAAGTTTCAGCACGCAAGGCACGACGGCGTAGGCCAAGGTCAGCGTGTTTAGCGCTTGCGGGCTATTGGCCTGCGCAGGGGCAAAGCCGTTCCACTGCAAGATTGGCATAACGGCAAAGGCTGCCAGCGCCAAGCCCAGTTTGCCGGCAAAGGCCCAGATACCAAACGCCAAAGAGGCTTGCAGCCCGGCCCGCGTTAGGGCCACCGAAAACATCGCGGGCAGCAAAACCGTGTCTGCCCCCAGGGCTGCGCCTGAAGC
>CAXNKP010000217.1:0-4831 GCA_964202815.1 Stagnihabitans sp.
CCCCCCCCCCACCCCCTGCCTCAAGGGGAGGCACGCCTCCCCTTGAGAAACCCCAGTGGATATTTGGGCAAATGTGAAATGGATTAGAGGCCGCGCCAGACCCAGCCGCCACCCAGAACGCGGGTGGAGGCAGGGTCGTAAAAGACGCAAGCTTGGCCTGCGGCAACACCGTCTTCGGGGTCAAGCAGTTCGACTTCGGCGGTGGTGGCAGACAGCGGGCGCACGATTGCGGCGCGGGGCGGGCGGGTGGAGCGGACTTTGACCTCGATCTGGTGGGGGCCAGAGGTGAAGGGTGTATCGCCCAGCCAGTTGATCTCGCGCACCGGCACGGTGCGGGTGGCAAGGGCGGCTTTGGGGCCTACGATCACGCGGCGGGTGGCCGGATCAAGGCGCAGAACGTAGATCGGCTCTTCCAATCCACCCACGCCCAAGCCTTTGCGCTGGCCCACGGTGTAGTGGATCACGCCGTTGTGCAGGCCCAGCACGCGACCCTGCTGATCGACAATCTCACCCGGATCGGCAGAACCTGGTCGCAGCTTTTCGATCACGGCGGCGTAGTTGCCGTTGGGCACAAAGCAAATATCCTGACTGTCGAGCTTATCTGCCACCGACAGGCCATATTTGGCGGCCAAAGCGCGGGTTTCGGCCTTGGATGCCAAATGGCCCAAGGGAAAGCGCAGATAGTCCAGCTGGTCGGGTGTGGTGGAGAAGAGAAAATAGCTTTGGTCACGTTTGGCATCGGCGGCGCGGTGCAGTTCTGGCGCAAGGCCCATTTTGCGCTGGATATAATGCCCAGTGGCCATGCAATCGGCGTTCAGATCCTTGGCGGTGGCCAAAAGATCCTTGAATTTCACCCGTTCATTGCAGCGAATGCAGGGCACCGGGGTTGCACCTGCCAGATAGGCATCGGCGAAATCCTCGATCACGGCTTGGCGGAAGGTGTTTTCATAATCCAGCACATAATGCGCAAAGCCCATCTGCTCGGCCACGCGGCGGGCATCGTGAATATCGCGCCCAGCACAGCAAGCGCCCTTTTTGGCCAGTGCAGCGCCGTGGTCATAAAGCTGCAAGGTGACACCCACCACGTCGTAGCCTTCGTCCTTAAGGACAGCCGCCACCACTGACGAATCAACACCGCCCGACATCGCCACAACGACGCGGGTGTCAGCCGGGGCCTTGGGCAGCCCCAGAGAGTTCAATTTTCCGTCCAGCATGATTGCGGCCAAGTTAAGGGAATGCATTTCAATATAGGAAAATGCGGCGCAGTCTCAACCCCTTGCTTCACGCTTGGTTAAGGGGCTGGGCGCATTTTGGGGGAAATACAGAAGGAGAGGCCCATGTATTTGAAGAAAGTGGATGGCCCGCGCCACGTGACCCTGCCTGATGGCAGCATTCTCAGCCGCGCCGACCTGCCTGCAAACAACACAAGGCGTTGGGTGGCCAGCCGCAAAGCCGTGGTTGTCAAGGCCGTGCAGCACGGCTTGCTCAGCCTTAGCGACGCGCTGGAGCGTTATGCGCTGTCAGAAGAAGAGTTCCACCTTTGGCGCGCAGCGGTGGAAAAGCACGGCGACAAGGCACTGCGCGTCACAACTTTGCAGAAATATAGATAACTTTAGGTGAATTTCAGGGTTCGGTCGGGCATAGTAACGCTTCATTAACCCTCGTGCGGCAAACTCAAAGGCAACCATATCTGACGGAGATTTTGAACATGCGCATTCTTTTGGTGGAAGACGATCCGACAACCTCTCGCAGCATCGAGATGATGTTGGGCCATGCCAATCTGAACGTCTATTGCGCCGACCTTGGCGAGGACGGGATCGATCTGGCGAAGCTTTACGATTATGACCTGATCCTTCTGGATCTGAACCTGCCCGACATATCGGGGCATGAAGTGCTGCGCCAGTTGCGCCTTGCACGGATTGAAACACCGATCCTGATTTTGTCGGGGGCTGATGATACCGACAGCAAGTTGAAAGGCTTTGGATTTGGTGCGGATGATTATCTGACCAAACCCTTCCACCGCGAAGAGCTGGTGGCGCGCATTCACGCCATCATCCGCCGGTCAAAAGGCCATGCGCAGTCGATGATTCGGATTGGGAAACTGGCGGTGAACCTTGATGCCAAAACGGTTGATGTCAACGGGCGCGCGGTGCATCTGACGGGCAAGGAATACCAGATGCTGGAATTGCTAAGCCTGCGCAAGGGCAGCACCCTGACCAAAGAAATGTTCCTGAACCACCTTTACGGCGGCATGGACGAGCCCGAGTTGAAGATTATCGACGTTTTTATCTGCAAGCTGCGCAAAAAGCTGGCAGAGGCAACGGGCGGGCAAAGCTATATCGAAACTGTCTGGGGCAGGGGCTATGTGCTGCGTGAACCCAGCGCCACCGATGTGCCCCGCTTGGCTGCCAGCGCCTGACGGCTGGAATTCCGCCGCGCTGCCGCATAACCTGTGGCAAAGCAGGGGGCGGCCATGGACAAAGCGGTTGAGGAGTTGGATCAGGCACAGGCGCGTGACGAACTGGCCCGTCTGGCACAGGTGCTGGCAGCCGCCAACCTAGCCTATCACGGGCTTGACGCGCCAGAGATGCCCGATGCCGCCTATGACGCGCTCAAACGTCGCAATGCCGCGATCGAGGCGCGGTTTCCGCTGCTTAAACGGGCTGATAGTGCGTCAGATCAGGTTGGCGGGGCTGTGGCCTCGGGCTTTGGCAAGGTGGCGCACCGTGTGCGGATGCTGAGCCTTGAGAATGCCTTTGCCGACAGTGATGTGCATGATTTTGACGAAAGGGTGAAAAAGTTTCTCAGTATCGGTGAGGTTCATTACACGGCGGAACCCAAGATCGACGGATTGTCGCTGAACCTGCGCTATGAAAACGGCATTTTGGTGCAGGCCGCTACGCGGGGCGATGGCGAGGTGGGCGAAGATGTGACCGATAACGCCCGCACTATCTTGGATATTCCCCAATCCCTGCCCAATGCCCCTCAGCTTATCGAGGTGCGGGGCGAGGTGTACATGTCACATGCCGATTTTGCCGACCTGAACGCGCGCCAAGCGGCACGGGGTGATAAACTCTTCGCAAACCCGCGCAATGCAGCAGCAGGCTCTTTGCGCCAACTCGATGCCAGCATCACCGCTGCCCGCCCGCTGCGTTTTTTCGCCTATGCTTGGGGGGCCGTGTCGCACCCCATAGGGGCGACACAGCAAAAGGCCATGGCAGCGTTCAAGGCTATGGGGTTTCAGGTTAACCCCCTAACAGTGCTTTGCCATAGCCCAACTGATCTGATCGCCCATTACGCCAAGATCGAAACGATGCGCGCGACTTTGGGCTATGATATTGACGGGGTGGTCTACAAGGTTAACGAACTGTCCCTGCAAGAGCGGTTGGGCTTTCGCTCGACCACGCCGCGCTGGGCTATTGCGCATAAATTCCCGGCAGAATTGGCCTGGACGCGGCTTTTGGCGATCGACATTCAGGTCGGGCGCACGGGGGCCCTGTCGCCCGTGGCGCGCTTGGTGCCTGTCACCGTGGGCGGCGTGGTTGTGGCCAACGCCACTTTGCACAACGAAGACTATATCGCCGGCCGTGATTCCAAAGGGTCGCAGATCCGCGAGGGCAAAGATATCCGCCTTGGCGATTGGGTGCAGGTTTACCGCGCGGGCGATGTGATCCCCAAAGTCGCCGATATTGACCTGTCTCAGCGCAACATCGCAGCCCAACCCTATGATTTTCCGTCTCTTTGCCCCGAATGCGGCAGCCCCGCCCACCGAGAGCCCGGTGATTCCGTGCGCCGCTGCACGGGCGGATTGATCTGCCCTGCGCAAGGGGTGGAACGCCTGAAACACTTCGTCTCGCGCGGTGCCTTTGACATCGAAGGATTGGGCGCCAAGCAGGTTGAGATGTTCTTTGCCGACCCAGACCTGCCGGTTAAACAGCCCGCCGACATTTTTACTCTTGGTGCAAGAGACGCCACCAACCCTTTCCAAAAGCTGAAAAACCGTGATGGTTTTGGCGAAAAATCGGCCACCAACCTTTTTGCCGCAATCGACGCACGCCGCACCATTGCGCTGGACCGTTTGATCTTTGCGCTTGGGGTCCGCCATGTGGGCGAGGTGGCGGCCGGTGTCATCGCGCGCCATTACACCACCTGGCCCGCCTTTGAAGCCGCCGTAACCCAAGCCGAACCGGGCAACGCGGCTTGGGCTGATCTGCTTTCGGCCGACGGCGTGGGTGCAGTTTTGGCCCAAAGCCTGATCGACGCCTTTCGCAACCCCGCCGAACGCGCCGCGATTGACGCTTTGGCGCTGCACTTAACCATTCTGCCCGTGCAGGCGCGGGCGCGTGTTGCTTCGGACATCGCGGGCAAGACTTTAGTCTTTACCGGCACCTTGGAAAAGATGACCCGCGCCGAAGCCAAAGCCCGCGCAGAGGCTTTGGGGGCTAAAGTGGCGGGATCGGTCAGCGCCAAGACCGACCTTGTGATTGCAGGGCCCGGCGCAGGCTCAAAGGCTAAGGATGCCGAACGTCTGGGGATAGCCTTGATTGATGAGGAGGCTTGGATTGCCCTTGCAGGGCTGGCATGACACGGCCTGAAATCCTTTTCCCTATGTTTGCCTCTCTTGAAACGTTAGAGGGGATAGGCCCCAAAACAGCCAAGGCGTTGGGGCCGTTGGGGGTGGAAAAGCCTAAGGATTTCTTATTTTTGCTGCCCCATACTGGCGTGGATCGGGGGCGCAAGGCCTCCATCCGTGATGTCGTGGCCCCGGTGACCGTGACGGTGGAGGTTGAGGTAGGTCTGCACTTGCCGCCCCGGCAAAAGGGGCGGCCTT
>CAXNKP010000218.1:0-4813 GCA_964202815.1 Stagnihabitans sp.
GCCCGCGTCAGCACACGGCGCATTCAAGGCGCAGCCTTGGCCGAGTTGCAGATGGTGCAGGGCCATCTGGCCGATATGGCCCTTGAGGTGGATGCCGCCGCCCTTCTGGTCTACCGCGCCGCTTGGACCAAAGACCAAGGTGCTGCCCGAATCACACGCGAAGCCGCCATGGCCAAGCTTTACGCCACCGAAGCCGCCCAGCGCGTGATTGACACTGCTGTGCAGCTGCATGGCGGTGACGGGGTAAGGCACGGGTCGGTGGTGGAACGGCTTTACCGCGAAATCCGCGCTTTGCGGATTTACGAAGGCGCAAGCGACGTGCAGCGTGTGGTCATCGCGCGGTCGATCCTGCCCAAGGAGGCAAAATGACGTCTGAACATGAGGTTTTGCATCCAAAGAACTGGAAGCCCGCCTTGGGCTATTCCAACGGCATGGCCGCAAGGGGGCGGTTGGTGGTGACCGGCGGGATCATCGGATGGAACGCCGATCAGGTGTTCGAGACGGACGATTTCGCAGGGCAAGCCGCCCAAGTTCTAAGGTCGATCGTCGAGGTGCTGGCCTGTGCAGGGGCGCGGCCCGAACATCTTGTGCGGCTGACATGGTATGTCACCGACAAGGCCGAATATCTCGCCAGCCTGAAAGAGCTTGGCCGTGCTTACCGCGAGGTGATCGGGCGGCATTATCCGGCCATGGCCTTGGTGCAGGTCGTGGCCCTTGTCGAAGACCGCGCCAAGGTTGAAATCGAAGCCACCGCCGTGGTGCCGGATTAAAGGGGCTGGATGATGTTAGGACCGACAGGGCATCACGACACCTTCACCCGCGACAGGCTACCCCCTGCGGCAGATTGGCCCGAGATTGCGCCGGTTTTTCACTATCCCGACTGGTTAAACGCGGGGGTTGAACTGTGCGACCGGATGGTGGAACGCGGCTTTGGCGACCGTGTGGCGCTGATCGGCAACGGGCGGCAGCGCACCTATAAAGAATTGGCCGATTGGTCCAACCGCATCGCCCATGCTTTGGTTGATCTGTACGGGGTAAAGCCCGGGAACCGCGTGCTGATCCGCTCGGCCAATAACCCCGCTATGGTGGCCTGTTGGCTGGCTGCGACAAAGGCGGGGGCGGTGGTGGTCAACACCATGCCCATGCTGCGGGCGGGTGAGTTGGCGGCGATAGTGGATAAGGCGCAGGTCAGCCACGCGCTGTGCGACACGCGGTTGATGGAGGAACTTGTCACCTGCGCCAAATCCTCATCCCATTTGCGCACCGTGGTGGGGTTTGATGGAACGGCCAACCATGATGCCGAACTTGACCGCATCGCATTGTCAAAACCCGTGCGGTTTGATGCCGTGAAAACCGGCCGCGACGACGTAGCACTGTTGGGCTTTACCAGTGGCACCACGGGCGAGCCTAAGGCCACGATGCACTTTCACCGTGACTTGCTGATCATCGCGGATGGCTATGCCAAAGAAGTGCTGCAGGTGACGCCAGAGGATATCTTTGTCGGATCGCCGCCTTTGGCGTTCACCTTCGGCCTTGGCGGGCTTGCGATCTTCCCGCTGCGCTTTGGGGCGGCGGCGGCTTTGCTGGAACAGGCAAGTCCGGCCAACCTGATCTCGCTCATCCAAGAACATCGCGCCACGGTGTGCTTCACCGCCCCAACGGCCTACCGCGCCATGCTAAAGGCGATGGAGGAGGGGGCGGATTTGTCGTCCTTGCGGGCGGCGGTGAGTGCGGGGGAAACCCTGCCCGCGCCGGTTTATGACGAATGGATCGCGCGGACGGGCAAGCCGATGCTGGACGGCATTGGCGCGACCGAGATGCTGCACATCTTCATCACCAACCGCTTTGATGATCACAGCCCCGGTTGCACAGGGCGGCCCGTGGCGGGCTATCAGGCCAAAGTCGTGGGCGATGACATGGCCGAGGTGCCGCGCGGCACCGTGGGCCGTTTGGCCGTGCGCGGACCTACGGGGTGCCGCTATATGGCCGACGACCGCCAACGCGCCTATGTCAAGAACGGCTGGAACCTGACAGGCGACAGCTTTTGGCAGGACGACGACGGGCGCTTTCACTTTGCGGCGCGGTCGGATGATATGATCGTCTCGTCTGGTTACAACATCGCGGGGCCAGAGGTAGAGGCGGCCCTGCTGTCGCACCCCGCCGTGCTGGAATGCGCCGTGGTAGGGGCTGCGGATGAAGAGCGCGGGCATATTGTTGAAGCGCATGTGGTTTTAGGTGCGGGGCATCAGGGCGATGCGCTGATGGTCAAGCTGTTGCAAGACCATGTAAAGGCGGTGATCGCCCCCTACAAATACCCCCGCAGGGTGGTGTTTGTGGCCGCCCTGCCCAAGACGCAAACGGGCAAGATCCAGCGGTTTCGGCTGAAAAGCTGACAAAGCCTGCTTAGGTCAGCTTCTATTCCACCGCAAACCCCCGCCCTTGCGCCACCAAAGAGCGCACAACCAAATCGTTTCCCAAGCCCAACGCAATTCCAACCGTGATGGCCAGACGCAGACCTGATCTTCGCCCCTGCGCGTTCAAAGCGCATAGTTAGGGTGGACAGAACCTCTGCCGGAATAGCGGTAAAGTCGTTGGTTACACAAAATTGACCCACGCCAACACCTGCCGCCAATCCTCATATCCGCGCCGCGCTGATGCGATCTGTTCCGGATGTGGCCGCCAAGTGACCGGTCATTCTAGCACCGCGACCGTTTGCCACTTGCTGCGCGTCTTTTCGGTCTTGGTTCATAATAGGTAAACACCCCAGCGCGCGTAGAAAGGGGAATAATAAGGGGGATAATCAAAAGGAAAAGCCGCGCAACCCCTTCGGATTGCACGGCTTTTCTTGGAATATTGGTGCCCAGAAGAGGACTCGAACCTCCACGTCTTGCAACACTGGTACCTGAAACCAGCGCGTCTACCAATTCCGCCATCTGGGCGTATCGTGGAAGGCGGTTTAGCCGTGCCTGCTTTGGGTGTCAACGGGGCGCATTGCAAAAATCGCCATCTGCTTTGGTCTTGCTGGACGTGCCCTGCCCCTGTATTCAGGCAACGCCGTTTATGCGGCGGATCTTACCCCTTTTCCCTTACGAGGACGCCATGAGCAAGTTGGTCACGATCTTTGGCGGTTCTGGTTTTGTTGGCCGCTACATCGCACGCAGACTGGCACAAGAGGGCTGGCGCGTGCGCGTGGCCGTGCGGCGCCCGAACGAGGCGCTGTTTGTGCGCAGCTATGGTGATGTGGGGCAAGTAGAGCCCGTGTTTTGCAATATCCGCGACGACGCCTCTGTTGGTGCCGCACTGGCGGGGGCGGATGCGGCGGTGAATTGCGTGGGCACGTTTGATGCGCGCGGGGCGAATAATTTTGACGCCGTGCAGGCGCAAGGTGCCGCACGCATCGCGCGGCTGGCCGCTGCTCAGGGCTTGGGCACTTTGGTGCATCTGTCGGCCATCGGAGCAGATGCGCAAGGTGCATCTCGCTATGCCCAAAGCAAGGGTGAGGGCGAGTTGGCGGTGCGCGCAGCCTTCCCCACAGCGGTGATCTTGCGCCCGTCGGTGGTATTTGGGACTGAGGATGGCTTTTTCAACCGCTTCGCTGGGATGAGCCGGATGGGCCCAATCTTGCCGCTTGTTGGCGGAACTACCCGCTTTCAGCCTGTCTATGTGGAAGATGTCGCAGAGGCGGCCGTGTTGGGGGTGACGGGCAAAGCCCATGGCACCTACGAATTGGGCGGGCCCGATGCGCTAAGTTTGACCGCCATTATCCACCGGATGCTGGCCGTGGTGCAACGCCGCCGCTTGGTGCTGAACCTGCCGTTCTGGGTTGGCGGGCTCATGGCGGGCGTGTTGGATACGCTTTCGACGCTGACCTTGGGCCTGTTTCGCAACGGGGTGATCACCACGGATCAAGCGCGACAGTTGCGGCAGGACAACGTGGTGCAGGCAGGAGCGCAAACCTTGGCCGATCTGGGGATCACACCGGCCAATTTTGACGCGATCATTCCGGAATACCTGTGGCGGTACCGCGCCACCGGCCAATTCGCAGCCATCCGCGATTCTGCCAAGAATCTGCGGAAGGATTGACCCATGCAAGATATGCTGACAGCCGCCCTGCTTGGTTTGGTAGAGGGGCTGACAGAGTTTATCCCCGTCTCATCCACAGGGCATCTGCTGATCGCGGAGCACTTCCTGAAGGCGGGACCGTTCTTTCGCACGGAGGTGTATAACGTCGCGATCCAATGCGGCGCGGTGTTGGCGGCGCTTCCGCTTTTCAAGGATCGATTGGTGACGCTCGGGCGCTGGCGGGAGCCGGTGTATCGGGATTATTTCGTGAAGTTGCTCGCCGCCTTTTTCATCACGGGCGTGGGCGGACTCATCTTAAAAAAGGCAAACCTCCGACTACCGGAGACTCTGCTGCCGATCGCGGTGGCGTTGGCCGTGGGCGGGGTTCTTTTTATAGTCGTCGAGCGGTGGCTGCGCGGGCGTGACAGCGTGGTGGAGGTGACGTGGCCTATCGCTCTCGCTATAGGCACCGCGCAATTGGCGGCAGTCGCTTTCCCCGGCACTTCGCGCTCGGGGATCACGATCCTCGTGGCGCTGGTAATGGGCCTCGGGCGTGGTCCCGCGACAGAGTTTTCGTTCCTGCTCGGCATCCCGACGCTGTGCGCTGCGGGGGCTCTGAAAATCCTCGAGTCCATCAAGGCTCACGGCGCAGTGCTGGAGGTGGGACACGGCGCGGAGATGGTGAAGCAAGTCCTGCCGATGCAGTGGGGGCCGCTGTTGATTTCCTCGGTCGTGGCGGCGGTGTCGTCGG
>CAXNKP010000219.1:0-4808 GCA_964202815.1 Stagnihabitans sp.
CGCGCCAGTTGGGCGGCGTAAAAGGCGCGGTTGTCATCGGTCACGCGGCCGGTGAAGATCAGGTGCAGATGCGGGCGGCTGGGTAGTAGGGTGCAGGCGGCATCCACCAGCAGATCGACCCCTTTTTGAGCACGAATCCGACCAAAGCAGCCCAAGATTAGGGCATCTTGGGGCAGATTAAGCCGAAAGCGCAGGGCGGTGCGGTCGGGGGTGGGGTGGAAGACTTGGGTGTCAACGCCGTGCATCACGACCGCGGCGGGCACCTGCAAGTAAGACTTGGCGCGGGTCGAGGTGGCAACGACCCCCTCCATCCGGCCTATCAGCCAGCGGGTCAAAGCCTTGTGATGGCGCTGGGCGGCTGACGTGAACAAAAGCCGCAGCTTGCGCCGGAAAATATGGCGCAGCACAAGGCCCAGCACCATTTCCGTATTGCGCCGCGCGTGCCAGACCCGCCACCTGTCACGCCGCAAAAAGGGTAAGCGTGCCAAGGATATATGCGGCAGATCGGGCGGCAGTCCGGGCCCTGTGGTGACAATGCCGATCATCGTAGCCTGCACCGGAATAAGCCGCACCACGGTGGCTGTCACACCCGACAGGCGGCGTTTCAGGTTGGGGGCGATCACCTCGATTGCGGGCTTTTGCATGGAAACCTCGTTTTGGCCCAAATAGACCAAAGCGTGACCCTTGGAAAGGATCAGGCCGGTTGCAGCGCCACGGGCCTTTCGCGGATGGGCAGGTGGATCAGCGCCGAAAAGGCCCCAACGCCAATGCCAATCCACCAGACCATCGTATAGCCACCCGTCAGATCATACATCGCCCCGCCCAGCCAGACGCCCAAGAACGACCCCAACTGATGGCTTAAAAAGACAAAGCCATACAGCGTGCCCATATACCGCAGCCCGTAAAGATGCGCCACAAGCCCCGAGGTCAGCGGCACCGTCGCCAGCCACATCGACCCCATCACCGCCGAAAAGATCAAGACGGTTGTGGGTGTCATGGGTGTTGCGATGAAAGCAATCGAGGCGATTGTGCGCCCCGTATAAATCGCAGCCAACAGGTACTTTTTGGAATACCTTTTGCCCAAGTAGCCCGCCAAAATAGACCCGCCGATGTTAAACAACCCGATCACCGAAATGCTGATCGCCCCAAGGATGGACGGTGTGGTGATCCCTATTCCCGCCAGCATACCTGACGGATCAATCGCCCCGCAGCGCTCGGTGATAAAGGCCGGAAAGTGGGCGGTTAGAAAAGCCAGTTGATAGCCGCAGGAAAAGAACCCCATGAAAATCATGGCATAAGACGGGTCTTTGAAGGCGCGCAGCAAGACGGTGCCAAGGCTTTCTTGCAGCTCGGCCTTCGATGCCATGGGTTGGGCGCGCAGGAAGGGCAAAGCGAAGAGGCTGAACAAGATTGCCACCGAAAAGATGCCAAACACCGTCTGCCAATGGTAATGATGCAGCAAGAACTGCGCGGTCGGCGCGCCGATCACCTGCCCCATTGATCCTGCCGCGGTGGCGATCCCCAACGCCATGCTGCGGTTTTCCGCACTCGAGGCGCGCCCAACAATGGCCAAGATCACGCCAAACCCAGTGCCCGCGATGCCAAAGCCCACCAGAATTTCCAGCACCTGCATGGTGCCCGGTGTGCTGGCATAACCGCTAAGCAGCAGGCCCAACGCATACATCAAAGCCCCCGCAATAATCGCCCGCCGATCGCCAAACCGTTCTGCCAGCGCGCCAAAGATCGGCTGGCCAAATCCCCAAGCCAAGTTTTGAATGGCAATGGCCATCGAAAAATCCGACCTTGCCCAGCCAAACTCTGCCGCGATGGGGATCTGGAAAACACCAAAGCTGGCTCGAAGCGCAAAGCTGAGCATCAGCACCGCACTGCCTGCGATGAGGATCGGAGTAAAGACCGAAGATTTCATCATCGCGCACCTGCGTTAAGTTGCGGGCACCTTCGCGCCATGCCCCAGTCGCGTCAACGCGAAACTAAGGGGCCACGGCTTTTGGGCCGCATTCGGGGCAATCTGCTCCTGCGGCCATCGGGTGGCCACAGGTCCAGCACATCTGCGATGTGCCCTGTTTTAGCCCGTGCCCCACGGCCACGCGGTGGTCAAAGACAAAACACTCGCCCTGCCACAAGCTTTCAGCCTCGGGGATGTCTTCTAGATATTTCAGCACGCCGCCTTGCAGGTGAAACACCTCTGGCACGCCTTGGCCCAGAAGATAGTTGGTTGATTTCTCGCAGCGAATGCCGCCGGTGCAGAACATCGCAATCCGCTTGCCCGCAAACTTGTGCTGGTTTTCCTGCCACCATGCCGGAAACTCGCGAAAGGTTGACGTACCGGGATCAATCGCCCCTTCAAAGCTGCCGATCGAGATTTCGTAGGCATTGCGCGTGTCGATCACGGCGACATCGGGCGCTTGGATCAGGGCGTTCCACTCTTGCGGCGGCACATGGCGGCCGACGCGGGCCAAGGGGTCAACCCCCGCCACCCCCAGTGTGACGATCTCGGCCTTAAGGCGCACCTTCATCCGCACGAAGGGCATTTTAGCGGCTGCACTTTGTTTCCAAACCAAGTCGCTGCACCCCGGCAGGGCGCGGATATGGGCCAGAACGGCGTCAATTCCCTCATGGCTTCCTGCGATGGTGCCATTGATCCCTTCGGTCGCCAAAAGCAGCGTGCCCATGATGCCGTGGGCTTTGGCCAGATCAAACAGCGGCCCGCGCAGGGCTGGCGGGTCGGCAAAGGGGGTAAAGTGGTACAGGGCTGCGACAGTGATCATCCCAGCGCATTAGGCCGAAAGGGCGGGCAAACTCAAGCCCTGCTTGACCCTTTGGGCGCGGATGCCTAGCTTATGTGTCATGCGTCCATCCCATCACGCCTTGATCGTCATCGATGTGCAGAATGATTTCTGCCCCGGTGGCGCATTGGCCGTAGCCCAAGGCGATGCGATCATCGCGCAGATCAATGCGCTGATGGCGGAGTTTCAAACCGTGGTGCTGACGCAGGATTGGCATCCGGCAAACCACAGTTCTTTCGCTGAAAATCACGCAGGGGCTACGCCGTTTTCCACCGTGCAAATGCCCTACGGTGCGCAAACCCTTTGGCCACGCCACTGCGTGCAAGGCACCAAGGGGGCGGCGTTTCACCCTGCTTTGCGCAGCGATCTGGTGCATCTGGTGATACGCAAAGGCTTTCGCCCTGCCATCGACAGCTATTCCGCCCTGTTTGAGAATGACAAGACAACCGCGACAGGGCTTGACGGCTACTTGCGTGCGCGCGGCATAACGGCACTGACGCTGGTGGGACTTGCGACTGATTTTTGCGTTGCGTTCTCGGCTCTTGATGCGGCAGCACAAGGGTTTGACGTGACGGTGCTGCAAGACGCTTGTCGTGCGATTGATCTGGATGGGTCTTTGGCCCACCAACAGCAGGCAATGGCGGCGGCGGGTGTTGTGCTGGCGTAAATTGCTGTCGGTGAAGGCCCTTAACCTGCGATGGCCCTTTGACCTTTGCGCGCGCTTGCTGCCATAGTTGCGCCCTAAAGGAGCCGTTCAATGGTTGATCTTGCTACACGGGTGTGGAACCACCGCTGGAAAATTGACCCGATCGTGCGGTCTTTGATCGACACTGACTTTTACAAGCTGTTGATGTGCCAGTCGATCTTCCGCAACCGCCGCGATACCACGGTGGAATTCAGCCTGATCAACCGCAGCCCCAAAATCCGCTTGGCCGATCTTGTCGATGAGGGGGAGTTGCGCGAGCAGTTGGATCATGTCCGCTCACTCACGCTGTCGCGCGGGGAAAGCACTTGGCTGCGCGGCAATATGTTTTACGGCAAACGCCAGATGTTTCGCCCCGACTTTATGGAATGGTTCGAAGGCTTTCGCCTGCCGCCCTATCATCTGGAAAAGCGCGATGGCCAGTTTGAGCTGACCTTTGAAGGCGCGTGGCACGAGGTGATGCTATGGGAAATTCCCGCCCTTGCCGTGCTGATGGAACTGCGCGGGCGGGCGGTGTTGCAAAAGCTGGGACGGTTTGAGCTGGAAGTGCTTTACGCCCGCGCCATGACCAAGCTATGGGAAAAGATCACCCGCCTGCGTGCGATTGACGGGCTGCGCATCGCCGATTTTGGCACCCGTCGCAGGCATTCGTTTCTGTGGCAAGACTGGTCGGTACAAGCGATGATGGAGGGGTTGGAAAAAAGCTTCACAGGCACCTCAAACTGCCTGATCGCGCAGCGCCGCGATATTGAAGCCATCGGCACCAATGCCCACGAACTGCCCATGGTCTATGCAGCCTTAGCCGACACCGATGCAGATTTGGCACGCACGCCCTATCAGGTTATGGCCGATTGGCAGGATGAACACGATGGCAACCTGCGCATCATCTTGCCCGATACCTTTGGCACCGAAGGCTTTTTGCAACGCGCCCCCGATTGGCTGGCGTCTTGGACGGGCATTCGCGTGGACAGCGGCGATCCTGCCCGCGCGGCGGAAGTGGCAATCAAATGGTGGTCTGAGAAGGGCGAAGATCCACGCCAAAAGCTGGTGATTTTTTCGGACGGGTTGGATGTTGCCAAGATTGAAGACCTGCACCGCCAATTTGCTGGCCGTATCAAGGTATCTTTCGGCTGGGGTACCATGCTGACCAATGATTTCAGCGGCTTGGCTGATTCCGATGCGCTGGCACCGTTTTCGTTGGTCTGCAAAGCGGTGGCGGCCAATGGGCGGCCGACAGTGAAACTGTCTGACAACCCCAACAAGGCTATGGGCCCCGCTGACCAGATTGCGCGGTATAA
>CAXNKP010000220.1:0-4801 GCA_964202815.1 Stagnihabitans sp.
TGGCGATCAGCCCAAGCTGCGTCAGCATTTGCGCGCAGCTTATGAAGGGGCGACGCCGATCTGGATTTCGCCCATCTCGGCTTGGGAAATAGGCCAGCTTGCCGCCCTGCGCCGCATTACGCTGGCCCGCCCTGCCCTGTCGTGGTTTGAACAGGTCGTGGCCCAATCGGGCGCGCGGCTGGCGGAACTGGGGCCTAAGGTGCTGATGGCGGCGTCTGATCTGCCTGATGAATTGCACCGCGATCCGGCGGATCGTATCTTGATTGCCACAGCCCGCGAATATGGGATGCGCGTGGTGACGCGGGATCGTAAGATCTTGGACTATGCCGACAAAGGCCATGTGATGGCTTTGGAATGTTGAACGCTTTTGGGCCCCACGCCCAGTCTACGAGGTAACACAATGTCTGCCATCCAACTGATCTCTCCGGTCGACGGCTCGGTCTATGCCGAGCGTGTGCCGCTGTCGCCCGATGCCGCCCGCGCTGTGGCCGCACGGGCCAAGGCCGCGCAAAAGGGCTGGGCCGCGCGCCCCTTGGACGAGCGTATCGCCTTGGTGCGCCAAGGGGTGGCGCATCTGAATGCCCTGAAAGACCGCGTGGTCGACGAACTCGCTTGGCAAATGGGCCGCCCCACCCGCTTTGGCGGCGAGTTTGGCGGCGTGAATGCCCGCACCGATTACATGGCCGAGATTGCCGCCCAAACCCTAGCCCCTGTGATGGTCGAAGACAGCGCCACCTTCCGCCGCTACATCGCGCGCGAGGCCCTTGGCGTGGTCTTTGTCGTGGCCCCGTGGAACTATCCGTATCTGACGGCCATCAACACCTTGGTTCCCGCGCTGATTGCGGGCAACACGGTGATCTTGAAACACGCCAGCCAAACCCTGCTGGTCGGCGAGCGCTTGGCAGAAGCTTTCCATGCCGCAGGGGTGCCCGAAGATGTGTTCCAAAACGTGGTGCTGGATCATGCCACGACCGAAAGCCTGATTGCCGCGCGCGCCTTTGACTTTGTGAACTTCACAGGCTCGGTCGCGGGGGGTCAGGCGATGGAGCGGGCGGCGGCAGGCACCTTTACCCCCATGGGGCTGGAACTGGGCGGCAAAGACCCGGGCTATGTGCGCGCCGATGCCAATCTAGAGGCTGCGGTTGACACGCTGATGGACGGGGCCATGTTCAACGCAGGCCAGTGCTGCTGCGGGATTGAACGGATTTATGTGCATGAAAGCCTGTATGACGCCTTTGTCGAAAAATCGGTGGCTTGGGTGAATGCGCTGAAACTGGGCAACCCGTTTGATGCGGCTTCGACCCTTGGGCCAATGGCCAACAAACGCTTTGCCAAAGTCGTGCGCGATCAAGTGGCCGAGGCTGTGGCCCAAGGGGCCAAGCCCCTGATCGACCCCGCCCACTTCCCCGCCGATGATGGCGGCGCTTACCTTGCACCGCAGATTCTGGTCAACGTCACCCATGATATGCGCGTGATGATGGAGGAATCCTTTGGCCCCGTGGTCGGCATCATGAAGGTCAGCTCTGACGAGGAAGCCCTGCGCTTGATGAACGATAGCCCCTATGGGCTGACAGCCTCGATCTGGACGCAGGATTATGACACGGCGGCGGCCCTTGGGGCGCAGATTGAAACCGGCACCGTGTTTATGAACCGCGCCGATTATCTTGACCCGGCGCTGTGCTGGACCGGGTGTAAAGACACCGGTCGCGGCGGGTCGCTGTCCTTCCTTGGGTTCCATTCTGTGACCCGCCCGAAATCTTACCATCTGAAGAAAGTGTGACGCCATGTCCCATAACGTGCCGAACCGGAACTGGAACTACCCCACCGCGATCAAATTCGGCGTAGGCCGCATTGCTGAACTGGGCGACCATGTCAAAGCTGCGGGCCTGAAAAAGCCGTTGTTGGTGACAGACAAGGCGCTGGCCGCTTTGCCCATCACGACCCAAGCGCTGGATGTGCTAGAGGCCGCAGGCCTTGGCCGTGCGGTGTTTTCCGAAGTAGACCCGAATCCGAACGAAAAAAACATGGCCGATGGCATCGCCGTCTATCTGGCGGGCGGGCATGACGGCGTGGTGGCCTTTGGCGGCGGATCGGGCTTGGATTTAGGCAAGATGATCGCGCTTATGGCGCATCAGCGCAAAGACCTGTCAGTCTGGGATCTGGAAGATGTCGACGATTGGTACACCCGTGCCGATGCCGACAAAATCGCCCCCATCGTGGCCGTGCCCACCACGGCGGGCACAGGGTCTGAAGTGGGGCGCGCGGGGGTTTTGACCAACGCCCTGACCCATAAGAAAAAGATCATCTTCCATCCCAAACTGATGCCGGTTGTCACGCTGTGCGATCCCGCGCTGACGGTTGGGATGCCGCGCTTTATCACCGCAGGCACCGGCATGGATGCTTTGGCCCATTGCTTAGAGGCTTATTCCAGCCCCTTCTACCACCCCATGTCGCAAGGCATCGCTTTGGAAGGGATGCGGTTGGTGTTTGAAAACCTGCCCAAGGTTTACGACAATCCAAACGACCTTGACGCCCGCGCCCATATGATGAGTGCGGCGGCCATGGGGGCTGTGGCCTTCCAAAAGGGTCTGGGGGCGATCCACTCGTTGTCGCATCCGATTGGGGCGGTCTATAACACCCACCACGGCACGACCAACGCCGTGGTCATGCCCATGGTGCTGGATTTCAACCGCGCCCTGATTGAAGACCGCATCACCGCCGCCGCCGCCTATCTGGGCTTCAAAGGCTTTGACGGTTTCAAAGCTGCCGTGATGGACCTGCGCGCCAAGCTTGGCATTCCGGCCAACTTGACCGCCTTGGGCGTCAAAGCCGCCGATCTGGACATGCTGACCGATATGGCGCTGGAAGACCCGTCTTGCGGGGGCAATCCCGTGGTCATGACGCGCGAAAACACCCGTGCGCTGTTTGGTGCCTGCATGTAAGCTGCCATGCCGACAATTGGGCCGCTTGGTGTGCCTTTCAGACCGGATCGGGCTTTGGCTTGATGAGGTTCAAAGGGTGGCGGATTAGCGAGAGTAGAGGCGAAGGCGTGCGATGATCCATCTTGTGACGACTGAGATCGCGGTCATCGGGGCCGGTGTCGTGGGCCTTGCCGTGGCCGAAGCCTTGGTGGCGCAGGGCCACGAAGTCGTGCTGATCGACCCCGAGCCGCCCGGATCGGGGGCCAGCTATGGCAATGCAGGCACGATTGCCGATTATGCCGTTTTGCCGGTGGGCACGCCGGATGTTTTGAAAAGCCTGCCCTCGCTGCTGTTTGACCGCAATTCTCCCTTGGCGATCCGGCCCGGAGCCCTGTTGTCGCTTGCCCCTTGGCTGTGGCACTTTGTGCGGCAATCCCGCCGCAAACCGGCGGAGCGGAATGCTCGGGCCATAGCCGCGCTGCTGTCGGGCGCACGGGGGCTTTGGCAAGATCTGGCCCTGCGCTCGGGTGGGGCGGATTTGTTGCAGCACAACGGCTGCCTTTATCTTTACGAAACCGAAAAAGCCTTTCGTGCGGCCCATGCGGATATGGCTTACCGGCGCGGCTTGGGCGTAGCGGTTGATCTGATCGGCCCGCAAGAGCTGGGCCAGCTTGAACCCAACCTGCCGGGCATGGCAGGGGCTGCGTATTTTTCGGGGGCGGCTTCTGTGTGCGATCCCGGGGCCATGATGCAGTGTCTGGCGGAAGCCGCCCTGCGGTATGCGGGGCTTTTGACGGCAAGGGTCGATCGCTTGACCCGCCACTTTGACGGCATTCTGCTGGAAGGTCCGGGGTGCCGCGTGCGGGCCAAGAAGGTGATCCTCTGCGCAGGCGCGCAAGCGCGAGCCTTGGCCGCCATGGCGGGCGACAAAGTGCCCTTGGAAACCGAACGTGGCTATCATCTGGAATGGGACATGCAGGCCCCCTTGTTAAACCGCCCCGCCTGCCCCAGTGCACGGGGATTTTATCTGTGCCCGATGACAGGGCGGCTGCGGGTTGCGGGCACGGTAGAGTTGGGGGGCCTAACAGCCCCACCCTCGCAGCACCGCTTGGACCGCCTGCTGCACGGCGCGCGGAAAATTTTTCCCGACCTGCCTGATCCTACCATGACTTGGATGGGCTTTCGCCCCTCGCTGCCCGACAGCCTGCCGGTGATCGGGCCTTCGGCGGGCGGGGGAAATGTGATCCATGCCTTTGGCCATGGCCATATTGGCATCACACTGGCCCCGATCACGGGACGGATCGTGGCCGATCTGGTGCGCGGCAAAGAGCCAGAGGTCGAGATAACCCCCTATCTGCCCACGCGGTTCTAGGCTTGCACCCCTAAAGCATCCCCGGCACAACCTGATCGGGCGGCCGATGGCCATCAGCGAAGGTCTTGATATTGATGATCACTTTCTCGCCCATCTCGATGCGCCCCTCTATCGTGGCCGATCCCATATGCGGCAGCAAAACGACATTGGGCAGGTCTTTCAGGCGGGGGTTCACGCGGCCATTTTCATAGACATCCAACCCCGCCCCCGCCAACTCTCCAGCGCGCAAACCACGGGTCAAGGCGTTTTCGTCGATCACTTCCCCGCGCGAAGTGTTCACAATCACAGCCGAGGGTTTCATCAGTTTCAGCCGCCGCGCGTTCATCAGGTGAAAGGTTGATGGGGTATGCGGGCAGTTGATCGACAAAATGTCCATCCGCGCCACCATCTGATCAAGACTTTCCCAATAGGTCGCCTCTAACTCTGCCTCTACCTCAGGGCGCAGGCGTCGGCGGTTGTGGTAGTGGATCTGGCAGCCAAAGGCTCGCGCACGGCGGGCGACCGCTTG
>CAXNKP010000221.1:0-4798 GCA_964202815.1 Stagnihabitans sp.
GGTATATCTGCTGCTGCCTTTGGCGGTGATGTCTGGGGCTGCGTTTAACGCCAGCAAACTGCCCACCATTATCCCTTGGAAGGGCTTTACCGACCAATGGTTTATCGCCCTTTACAACGATAAGCGCATCTGGAACGCCGTGATCAACACGGTCTTGGTGGCCCTTGCCGTGGTGGTCATTGCGGTGCCGGTGGGGGCTGCGGGGGCCATTTTGGTCAACTCGATCAGCGGGCGGGTGCGCGCCATCCTGTACGGTATGATGGTGGCGCCTATTTTGGTGCCCGGTGTGGTGATCGGTATTTCGACGCTGCTGTTCTGGCACCAGTTCTCGGTCGGCTCAGGATTGCATTTGTCGGTGCTGGGGCAGGTCAGTTACATTGCGTCTTTCGTCATGCTGCTGGTTCTGGCCCGATTGCAAAGCTTTGACCAAGGATTGGAAGAGGCCGCGCTTGACCTTGGTGCCAGCCACGGCCAAGTGATGCGCCGCATCCTTTTGCCGCATCTTTACCCCGCCTTGGGGGCGGGCGCTGCCATATCGTTCTTCCAATCGATCGAGAACTTTAATGTCACGCTCTTCACGCGCGGCGGGGCCGATACGTTGACGGTCTATGTCTTTTCCAAAGTCCGTTCGGGCATCACGCCCACGATCAACGCGCTGGCTTTGCTGTTGATCTTGGTCACCTTGGTGCTGGCCGTGATTTACGAAGTGATCCGCCGCCGCAAAGCCCGCATCGAAGCCGCCCGCGAGGCTGAAGGTCGCCGCGCCGAAGATGCCGAGCTGGTTGCCTCGTAACCGCTGCAACTGGCAAATCCCATCAAAAGGGGGGCCACACGGCCCCCCTTCTTCTTTGCGCTTTCATACTTGCTAAAATATCCCCGCCGGAGGCTCCTCCGCCCGCTTCACGCGGTGCGGGTGGGTCTGCGTCCCTCAAGCCAGCGAAACAGCAGCACGATCAGGCCGGTCAGGCCCATATACACTACCGCCAATAACAACAGCGGTTCGTAGATGATAAACGTGTCCTGCCGGATACGGCCCGTCACAGCATAGATTTCCATGATGGTAATGGTCGACACCAAAGGTGTTGATTTCAACTGGCTTACCGTCTCTCCGCCCAAAGTGGGCAGCACGCGCTGCAAGGCTTGTGGCAACCAGATCCTGCGCAACAGGGTAAAGGGCGGCATCCCCATGGCCTTGGCGGCCTCTAGCTGCCCATGCGGGACGCCTTTGAACGCTCCGCGCATCACCTCGCCCTCATAGCCCGCAACCGAAAGCGACAGCGCCACCACCGCATAGGGCCAAGCTTGGCGCAGATAGGGCCACAGGTCAGATTGCTTGATCCACGGGATCGACGGAAACAGCGACCCAAGCCCATAATACAGCAGCCAGATTTGCATCAGCAAAGGTGTGCCCCTGATCACCGTGCAAAAGACCCGCGCGGGGGCTGACAGATACCAAGGCCCCGCCGCCTGTGCCAAGCCGATGGGTATCGCCAAGATCATCCCAATGACCATCGTCACGACCACAATCCAGATCGTGCGCCAGATGCCTTGGACGATCAGCACCTGATACTTTGGATTGGCCAGCCACGTCCAATTCAGCGACAAGGCGCACCACGCCACCAGTGCTGCCGCCAGCAAAATCAGTACAATCCGGTGTGGTTTGAGAAAGTCTTTCATAGACCGCGCACATCCCTTTGCCCGCGCCGCGCCCATTTTTCCAGCCGCCCTATCAGCAAGGTTGAGGCCAGCGAAACGCCCAGATAAAGCACCATGGCTGCGGGGTAGAAAACGAAAAACGCCTTGGTCGTCGCACTCGCCTGATAAGTGGCCTTGGTCAGTTCCGAAAAGCCAATAACCGCCAGCAAAGCCGTGTCCTTGGTGGCGTTCAGCCACAGGTTCGCCATGCCGGGCAGGGCATTGGCCGTCATGAGGGGAATGGTGATCCGCCGCGCCAAGGTGACACTGGGCATGCCCATGGCACGCGCCGCCTCGATCTGGCCTGCGGGCACAGCCAGAATGCCGCCACGCAGCACTTCGGTTTGATAAGCGCCCTGCACCACGCCCAAAACCACGATGCCGGTGATGATGGGCGAGATTTGCACACGCTCCATCCCCCAAGACAGCAGGGCTTGGTTCAAAAGGCCGGTGAAGGCGTAAAACAGAATCAAGATCAGCACCAGTTCGGGCACTGCGCGCACAATTGTGGTGTAAACGGCTAGCAAATCTTTCAAGACAGGCCCGCCATACAGTTTGCCAAACGCGCCACACAGGCCGATGGCAAAGCCCAAGCCATAAGCGCCCAAGGCGATGATGACTGAATTGCCCAAGCCCGCAAGCAAAGTCGCCCCCCAACCGGGGGGCGATAAGGCCAGAAGGTCCAGCGCAGAGGCCGCAGCTATGGCCTCAACTCCGTTCATCATTCACCGTAGACGTCGAAGCTGAAGTAGTTTGCGGTGATGGCGGCATAGGTGCCATCCGCACGGATCGCAGCAATGGCGGCATTCAGCTTGTCTTTCAACGGATCGCCCTGACGCAGACCAAAGCCCACGCCCGCGCCCAACACTTCCAGGTCATCCGCAGCCATGCCAGCTGACTTGCAGCAGGCCTTTCCGGCATCACTGTCCAAGAAGGCTTGCAGGGCAATGCTGTCAGCCATGACGGCATCCAAACGGCCAGCGGCCAGATCTTGGTTGGCTTCGTCTTGGGTTTGATAGATTTTCACTTCGGCAGCCACCGGCGCGAAGTACTTCTGGGTATAGGCTTCATGAACGGTCGAAATCTGCACGCCCACGATCTTGCCTGTCAGGCCTGCCGCATCTGGGGTGCTGGCGGAATCTGCTGCCACCATGATCATAGCGGGGCTGTTGTAATACTTGTCCGAGAAATCGATCGTCTTGGCGCGTTCTGCCGTGATCGACATCGACGACATGATCACATCAATCTGGCCCGAGGTCAGGGCCGGAATGATGCCATCCCAAGCGGTGGGGGTGATCACGCAGTCCAGTTCGGCCTGCTTGCAGATCGCCACCATAAAGTCGACTTCCCAGCCAACCCAGTTGCCCGAGGCATCGGGCGAGGTGAAGGGCGGATAGGGCTCTGCCGCCACACCGATTTTCAGCTGGTCGGCCATAGCGGTTGTGCCAAGGGCAAGGGTTGCCAGGGCAGCAAGAACGAGTTTTTTCATGATAGTCTCCTTGTGGGTCTAGGTGGGTTTGGTCTGGGATCCGCGGGTCGCTCTTCAGCCCACGGTTTTTAGAAACTGCTTCAAACGGTCTGACTTAGGCGCGCCGAAAAGGTCTTCGGGTGGGCCTTCTTCTTCGATCACGCCGTTGTGCAAATAGATCACATGGCTGGCCACTTCACGGGCAAAGCGCATCTCATGGGTGACCAAAATCATCGTGCGGCCTTCGTCGGCCAACCCCTTGATCACCTGCAACACCTCGCCCACCAGTTCGGGATCAAGTGCTGAGGTCGGTTCGTCAAAGAGCATCGCGTTTGGGTTCATGCACAAGGCCCGCGCGATGGCTGCGCGTTGTTGTTGGCCGCCCGACAAAAAGGCCGGAAAGGCCGCCTCTTTTTCCTCTAGCCCCACCCGCGCCAAAAGGGCGCGGGCACGGGCGATGGCCGCATCCTTGGGGGTTTTCAGCACATGCACTGGCACTTCGATCAGGTTTTCCAGCACGGTCATATGGGTCCACAGGTTAAAGTTCTGAAACACCATGCCCAGACTTTGGCGTGCTTTTTCCAGCTGCTTTTTGTCTTGGGCGCTGCCATCCGCCTTCATGGCGATGGTTTGCCCCGCCACTTCAATCGACCCGCCTGAAGGGGTTTCCAGAAAATTGATGCAGCGCAGCAAGGTTGATTTGCCCGAGCCTGACCCCCCGATGATCGCCACAACATCGCCTTGTCGTGCTGTCATCGACACGCCCTTGAGAACTTCGTGCGACCCAAAGGACTTGCGCAGCCCGCTGACTTTGATGGCGATGGGGGCTGTCGCCCCGTTAGGTTCACGGTTTGGCATGAGGGTCCAAGATAATTTTGTCTGATCTGACCCAGCGGCGCGCTCTTGTGCAAGTGAATAATTTTGCAAGAGCGAGACTTGGCCCCTATTCCAAGTTGGTATGGCGCGCGCGCATGGTTTCCAAAGTTTCACCCAAGCGGGGCCGCAGGGCCAGCACCACAAGCTCGAAGATCAAAAACATCGCCCCTTCAAACACCGATCCCATGGGCAAAACCGATGTGGGCGCAGACTGGTCGCGCGCCATGGTTTGCACGGGGATGACAAGGCAAAGGTCCGAGGATTGCGGGTCTGGCCCTGAGGGTTCAGCCGTGATGCAAGCCACCCGCGCCCCACCCGCGCGCGCCTGCCCGATCAGCGCCGCCACGGTGGAAAGCCGCCCCGGACCCGAGGATATAAGCAGCAAGTCACCCGCGCCCAAGGGCGGGCAAGACATATCGCCCTGCATATGCACATCACACCCTAGGTGATAAAGGCGCATCGCCAAGGCGCGCATCATCAACCCCTCGCGTCCGCAGCCATAGGCCACGATGCGGCGCGCGGTTGCTATGGCGTCCACCAGCGCTGACAGCTCCTCTTCAGACACAGCAGCACATCCGGCGCGCAATTCCTCGGCGGCGCGGGTGGCGAGGTCAGCTAGGGTCATGCGCGGCTCCATTGCACATCGGCGGC
The DNA here is from genome assembly GCA_964202815.1 of Stagnihabitans sp. Classification (GTDB taxonomy): domain Bacteria; phylum Pseudomonadota; class Alphaproteobacteria; order Rhodobacterales; family Rhodobacteraceae; genus Stagnihabitans. The sequence continues at coordinate 4,691 of CAXNKP010000221.1, forward strand.
GTTTATCGTGCGGCCATTATAGGTCACCGGATGGGGGTTGTAGTTGATCAAAAAGGTCACATCCCCCGCCCGTCTGCGGCGCAAGCCTTTGGGCATGGGATGGATCGC
>CAXNKP010000222.1:0-4787 GCA_964202815.1 Stagnihabitans sp.
GAAACGGTGTCCAATATCTGCTTTGGGGGACGGGCCAAGCATCGGCTGTTCATCACCGCCACGACCAGCGTTTATTCGGTGGTTCTCAACCGCACTGGCATTCAAAAACCATGACCAAGCCTTGATAATGTGTTCGCACTTGCGCCCCCCACGATAGAATCAGCCCTAGGTGCGATGCCCTAAAGTCCGGATATCGCTGACCCAAAGTCTTGGGCGCGGGGGCAGGCAGGCTTGTTATGTTATCGATAACTTTTTTTGATTGACTTCATGATGGCCCAGAGTATCCTTATGGAAAGTTATTGGCAAAGCTGGCGCTAGGCCGGCCATTTCGGCACCAAAAAGGAGGAATCGCCATGCACCCGCCGCCCGAAGGCCTGTTCTTCGATCGTGTCGTGAAATCCTTTGGAGGAACCCTTGCTTTGAAGGGCGTCTCGCTTGGGGTTAGCCGTGGCGAGATCGTTGCCCTGCTGGGTGAGAACGGTGCTGGCAAATCGACTTTGATCAAGGTCTTGGGCGGAATCCATAGGGCGGACGACGGAGGCGTGCTGATTGACGGGCAGCCTTATGCCCATGTGGCAAGTGTTTCTGGCGGGCAGAAAGTTGCCTTTATTCACCAAGACTTGGGCTTGATCGAGTGGATGAGCATTGCTGAAAATATCGCTCTTGCGCTGGGCTACGTTCGCAAGTTTGGCCGCATTGACTGGCGGGCAACCGAAGCGCGCGCCGATGCGGCCCTGCGGTTGGTGGACGCCGATTTCTCGGCCACCGCGCGGGTTTCCAGCCTGACGCGCACCCAAAAATCGCTGGTGGCGATTGCGCGTGCCCTCGCGGCGGATTGTGATTTTCTGGTGCTGGATGAACCCACCGCCAGCCTTCCTGCCGACGAGGTGGATCGGCTTTTTGCCGCCCTGCGCCCGCTTAAAGCCAAGGGCGTCGGCATGATCTATGTCAGCCACCGCTTGGACGAGATTTTTCGCGTGGCCGACCGCGTCGCTGTGCTGCGCGATGGCCAAATGGTGGGCATGCGCGCCATTGCAGATACAACGCCCGAAGAACTGGTAAGCCTGATCGTTGGCCGAAAGGCACGCGAAATCGCCCGCCCGGCCGTGCTGGAAGGCGCCGCGATCCTGCGCGTGGAAAGCTTGCGCACGGCCTTGGTTGGCCCCGTCAGCTTTGACATACGGCGCGGCGAGCTTTTGGGGCTCGCCGGTCTGCGCGGGGCAGGCCATGAAGAAATCGGCCGTGCCCTTTTCGGCCTTGTTCCCCATACGGGACGGGTCACTTTAGACGGCAAAGTGCCTGACCTGCAGTCAGCAGCGCGCGCGATGCAATCAGGCATCGGTCTTGTCGCGCGCGACCGGATCGGCGAAAGCGTGGCCCCCGGGCTTGCGATCCGCGAGAATGTTTTTCTCAACCCCGCCGCCACGGGGCGCGGCTTACTCGCCGTGGTTTCCGCACGGCACGAGGAAGGCATGGCCAAGGCCATCGGCGCCCGTGTCGGCCTGCACCCCAACGACCCGACCTTGGCGATCGAAGCGCTTTCGGGCGGCAACCAACAAAAGGTTGTGGTCGGGCGCTGGCTCGATTCAGCTCGTCGCCTGCTGATCACCGAAGACCCGACGGCAGGTGTCGATGTGGGTGCCAAGGCTGAAATCTACCACCTGCTGTATCAGGCACTTGCCAGCGGTATGGGCGTTCTGGTTGTCTCGACCGATTTCGAGGAAATCGCCGCCATCTGTCACCGTGCCATCGTTTTCAGCCGAGGTCTGCCGGTTGGTGAACTGAGCGGTGTCCACTTGTCCACCCAATCCCTGATCCAGGCCGCTTCGGCCGGTGAAGCCGCCTGAGGATCAAATGCCCGGAATAGACTCAAACGCCGTCGAGCCGACCAAGGACGAACTTCGCGGCCTATCCCCCCTCGCCAAGGCCCTGCGCCTTGCACCGACCTATGGCCTTGTCATCTTGATGGTGGGTCTGATCGTTTTGTTCTCGATCCTGCTGCCTGACAGTTTCCCCACGATCCTGAACGTCCGCTCGATCCTCAGCGACAAGGCCATCATCGCCCTTCTAGCCCTTGCGGCGATGATCCCGATGGTGTCGGGACGCATTGACCTGACGGTGGGCTACGGCATCGTGCTGTGGCACATCTTGGCCATCAGTTTGCAAACCAACCTTGGTCTGCCTTGGCCCGTCGCCGTGGTGGTGGTGCTGGTGCTTGGGGTGATCACCGGCGGCTTGAACGGTCTTCTGGTCGAGGTGGCAAGGATCGACAGCTTTATCGCCACCCTTGGCACCGGAACGGTGCTTTACGCCTTGGCCCTTTGGCACACCGGTGGGCGTCAGATGGTGGGCGTGTTGCCGGATGCCTTTTATGCGATCAACGGTACCTTTGTTCTGGGCCTGCCCATCACAGCTTTTTATGTGGTGGCGATCACCTTGGTCTTGTGGGTGGTGTTGGATTACACACCCGTGGGCCGCTATCTGTATGCCATCGGTGCCAATCAGCGCGCGGCCGAGTTGAACGGCATTCCCACCCGCAAATTCGTGGTCGGGGCCTTTGTGTTCTCTGGGCTGCTGACAGCGCTGGCTGGCGTACTTTTAGCCTCTAAGCTGCGGATTGGTCAGGCTTCTGTCGGGTTGGAATTCTTGTTACCCGCGCTTGTCGGGGCGTTTTTAGGCTCGACCACGATCAAGCCGGGCCGGGTCAATGTTTGGGGAACGATTGTCGGGGTCATGATCCTTGCCGTCGGGATCTCGGGGATCCAACAGTTCGGCGGCAGTTTCTGGGTCGAACCGCTTTTTAACGGAACCACTCTTCTGATCGCAATCGGCATTGCCGGATATGCGCAAAGGAAGAAGGGCGCAAAGTCGACGTAAAACAGCACATATTGGGAGGACCACATGCTGAAACGTACTTTCCTAAACGGGCTTCTGGCCGGCACTTTCTTGACCTCTCTGGCCCTTGGGGCCATGGCTGAGGGGTTTGACGGCCCCACCACTGGCCCCAAGGCCGCGGACGGCAAAATGATTGTCGTGCTGGCTGCCGATTTGAAGAACGGCGGCATTCTGGGTGTCACCACGGGCATTGAAGAAGCCGCAGCCAAGATTGGCTGGACCGTCAAGGTGCTGGACGGCGCAGGGTCGGTGCAAGGCCGCTCGGCCGCTGTCGGGCAGGCTTTGGCGCTAAACCCCGATGGCATCGTCATCAACGGCTTTGACGCTGCCGAACAACAAACAGCCCTCGAAGGCGTCACCGCTGCCAAGATCCCGATGGTGTCGTGGCATTCTGGCCCCAAGATTGGGTGCGATGCCCCCGGTGGCATCTTCGCCAACGTATCGACCGACGCCATGCAGGTTTCGGACGTGGCTGCAAAATGGGCGCTGGATGATGCCGGCGGCAAGCCCGGCGTGATCATCTTCACCGACAGCACGTATCAGATCGCGATCGACAAAGCCGACCGCATGAAGAAAGACATCGAGGACGCTGGCGGCACCGTGCTGGAATATGTCGACACACCCATCGCTGAAACCTCCACCCGCATGGGCTCGCTGACAACCACCTTGCTGCAAAAGTACGGTGCCAAATGGACGCATTCGCTGGCGATCAACGACTTGTATTTTGACTTCATGGGCCCGTCACTGGCTGCAGCAGGCATCGACGGCAATGGCGCGCCCAAGGCCGGTTCGGCTGGCGACGGTTCCGAAGCCGCCTTCCAGCGCATTCGCAGCGCGCAATATCAAGCTGTGACCGTGGCAGAGCCGCTGAACCTGCAAGGCTGGCAGATCGTGGACGAACTGAACCGCGCCGTGCAAGGCGAGGCCTGCTCAGGCTACATCACAGCACCAGCGCTGGTGACCGAAGAGGGGCTAAAGGCCATGGGCGAGAGCAACGCCTTTGACCCGCAAAACGGCTACCGCGACGCTTATGCCGCGCTTTGGGGCAAGTAAGTTTTTTATGAAATGAAGGGGGGTGCCGAGGCGAAAGCTTCGGCACTTTCCTCTTTTCAAAGCGGCTTGGAAATCATGATCTGATGCGCAACTTCGATATCCCGACTGGCAAGTCATGTGCGTACAAAGCGTTCCGACACCATATTGTACGAGCCGCTAAAGGTCGAAAGCCAGTTTAGCCCTATGACAAAACCGAGGATGTGGTACGAGATGCCGTCATTTGGCCAATCGAGCTGACCTTGCCAGCATCGCGCGTCCAGCTTTCTTGTCAGAACGCCGAATCCACAACTTTGAAGCTGTGCCAGCCGAGAATGGCGGCATGCGGGCACTGCTGGGAAGCGTCTTCAAAGAAGGTCGCGCGAGTGGTGGACCCTCTTGAAATCTGACTGCAGAACAGTGCCTTGAGCGCAGATGGCATGCTCGCGAAAGCCAAGGTACTAATTGCATCTGCCCTTGCAGACCAAATGTTGCCCACCACCCGCGGCGCCGCCCCGTGGGAGTTGTTCGCATGGCTTGATGCATCGCGCGCGGGCAGTCCCGATATCGCCCGCCCGTCACAGGAGTGGGTTGGCAAGGTTCGACAGGGTCTTGACGCAAGTTCCCGCGATGATAGCAGCGCACCTGATTGCCCTGAGATCTGTAGCTTTTTCCCCTTGCCCCCAAGCCCTTGCCCCTTTAAGTAATCCTCGTCGGAGGCGTGGCTGAGAGGCCGAAAGCACTCGGTTGCTAACTGAGCAAGGGGGGAACCCCTTCGTGGGTTCGAATCCCACCGCCTCCGCCAATTTCCTCTTCTTTCCATGATGCAATCAGAAGCAGCACTGCGAAACACGGTGCCGCTG
>CAXNKP010000223.1:0-4786 GCA_964202815.1 Stagnihabitans sp.
CCCTTCTTGCCTAAATGCAAAGCATGTGGCGATCTGCCCGCAACGCAAAAAAGACAGATCAACCCTAAAAACCCAACGCCCCGCACAGGTTGGCCATAGGGTCGATGGGAAAATCCTGCGAGCGAGATGGGGCCTAATCTATGCCACCGCCAACAGGTGTGCATTGCCGCCAGAGGCGGTGGTGTCAATGCAGATGTGGCGTTCAAACTGGGCATGGGCTGTGTCAGGCAGATCGCAGATCAGGGGCAGGATAGGGCCTGTGCGCTGCGACAGATGCTGCGCCAAGTTACGGGCTTGGGTGGCGTCTCCCCACCACATAGCTGCCGAAAAGCCTTGAAGGCGGGTCAATGCGGCTGGGTCTAATCCGGGCGCTTCCATCGCTTGACCGCCCATGGCAAGCAGGCTGCTTGCTTGGGCTTGGGCCGTGGCGGCACTTGGGCCAAGGCAAAGGATGGGGGGTCTGGTGTAGCTGATCAAGCGATTGGACTCGCCTGTGGGGCCGGAGAGGGATTGGGCACTTCGCACTTGGGGGGGCAGGGCATCGCGCAGGGCCTGTTGTACCAATGCCTCCTCGGACGTGCGATCCTCTGCCGCGCCCGCTGCCATCGGCGCGGGAATCCGGGTGAAGCGCGCCAGATACTGCGGGCCGCCGGCTTTGGGGCCAGTGCCAGACAGCCCCTCACCGCCAAAGGGTTGCGAGCCTACAACCGCACCGATCTGGTTGCGGTTGACGTAGATGTTGCCTGCATGCATCTGCGCCACCAAGCTTTGAACGCGGTCGTCGATGCGCGAATGTAGGCCAAAGGTCAGGCCATAGCCCGTGGCGTTGATGTCTTGGACCACCTCGTCCAATGCTCTGGCGGGAAAGGTTGCCACATGCAGCACGGGGCCAAAGATTTCGCGTGGCATCTGGCCGATGCCCGCCACGCGTAAGATGGTGGGGGCGATGAACGTGCCAGTTTTGGGGGCTGACAGTTCCTTAATCAACCGCCCTTCGGTGCGCGCTTGGGTGATATAGGTCGCGATGTTGGCCTGCGCTTGGGCGTCGATCACGGGGCCTATGTCGCTGGCCAGCGCCCAAGGGTTGCCCAAGGTCAGCGCGTCCATCGCCCCTTGCAGCATGCGCAGAATGGCAGGGGCGACATCGTCTTGCAGATAAAGACACCGCAGGGCGGAACACCGCTGGCCCGCTGATTGAAAGGCCGAGGCCAAAACATCACGCACCACCTGTTCTGGCAGGGCGGTGGAATCGACAATCATGGCGTTCAGCCCGCCGGTTTCAGCGATAAGTGGAGCAGACGGGTCGCCGTGGTCGGCCATATTGCGGCGTATGGCAAGGGCTGTTTGGGTTGATCCGGTAAAGGCCACGCCTTTGATGCGCGGGTCACGGGTAAGGGCCCCGCCAATCTCGCCATCGCCCGTCAGAAGTTGCAGTGCTGCGGTCGGAACCCCCGCTTGGCGCATCAAATCGATGGCCAAAGTCGCGATCAGCGGCGTCTGCGGGGCGGGCTTGGCGATCACGGCATTGCCAGCAGCGAGGGCTGCGGCGATTTGGCCGGTGAAAATAGCCAAGGGGAAGTTCCACGGGCTGATGCAAGCAAAGATGCCACGGGCGGGGGCAGTCAGGGCTTCGGCCCCATCGGCGTAGTAGCGCAGAAAATCCACCGCCTCGCGCAGTTCAGAAACGGCGTCGGGCAGGGTCTTGCCCGCTTCGCGCGTCAGAAGGGCGAAGATAGGGCCTAGGTTTTCTTCGTATAAATCAGCCGCACGGCGCAGGGTTTCGGCGCGCTGGTTGAATGGCGCAAACCATGCTTCCGCCAAGCGCAAAGCCGTGTCGACATCCAAAAGGCTGGCAGTAACAACATGGCCCGTCAGGCTGCCATCGGCGGGATTGGCAATGCCGATGCGGGCAGCACCCGTGACGGGGCCTGCAAGGCGGGGGGCAGCTTCAAACACGGTTTGCAGGTGGGGCGCACGGGCGGCTTCGATGAAGGCAAGGTCACGCGCATCGGTCAAATCATAGCCCCGCGCGTTGCGGCGTGGCGCGAACAGGGCGGTGCCTGCGGGAATCTTGGCATTGACGGCGGGCATGGCTTGCAACTGGGTCAGCGGGCAAGCAGCCACTTGGACTGCGGTCACCCCGGCGTTGACGATCTGATGCACAAAGGACGAATTTGCACCGTTCTCGAGCAAGCGACGCACGAGGTAGGCCAACAGATCGCGGTGCGCCCCCACGGGCGCATAGATGCGGCAGCGCGTGGCGTTTTGGGTCAGCACCAAGTCGTGCAAACGCTCGCCCATGCCGTGCAGGCGCTGGAATTCGTAAGCCGTGGGCAGCACGGACAGTTCGGCCGCCATATGCAGCACGGCGGCCACGGAATGGGCGTTGTGGGTGGCAAACTGCGGATAGATACGGTCGCTTAGGCTTAAGAGCTTGCGCGCTTGGGCCAGATAACTGGCGTCGGTTGCTTGCTTGGTGGTGAAAACGGGAAAGGACGACAGGCCTAAAATCTGGGCGCGCTTGATCTCGGCATCCCAATAGGCCCCTTTGACCAAGCGGATCATGATTTTGCGATCCAACCGCACCGCCAGATCGTGCAACCAGTCTATAACCGCACCTGCTCTGCGCCCGTAAGCCTGCACCACCACGCCAAACCCGTCCCACCCTTTCAGGCTGGGATCGGACAGGGTGGCTTCGATCACCTCGAGCGACAATGACAACCGATCCGCCTCTTCGGCGTCGATGTTCAGGCCCAGCCCTGCGGCGCGGGCCAGCCCTGCAAGGGCGCGCAGGCGGGGCACCAATTCGTCCAGCACTTGGACGCGTTTGGCGACTTCGTAGCGCGGATGCAGGGCCGAGAGCTTGACCGAAATGCCCGGATTGGTGCGGATGTCGGCGCTGGTGGCGGCACGGGCGATAGAGGTGATGGCTTGGGAATAAGATAGGTGGTAGCGGCGGGCGTCAGCTTCGGTGCGCGCGGCTTCGCCCAGCATATCGTAGCTGTAGGTGTAGCCTTTGGATTCCAAATCCTTGGCGCGGATCATCGCCGCATCAATCGTCTCGCCCAGAACAAAGGTGCTGCCCATTTCCTTCATCGCGCGGGTGACAGCGCTACGGATCACGGGTTCGCCCAAACGGCGCAGCGCGGCGCGCAGGTGGCCCACAACGCCCGGCTCGCGCTCTTCCAGCACCTTGCCGGTCAGCATAAGCGCCCAAGTTGAGGCATTCACAAGGCTAGAGGCCGAGCGCCCAAGATGGCGGCCCCAATCGGCGGGGGCGATCTTGTCTTCGATAAGCGCATCCATGGTGGGCGCATCTGGCACGCGCAACAGCGCTTCGGCCAGACACATCAGGGCAATGCCTTCGTCGGTCGAAAGGCCATATTCTGCCAAGAACACCTCCATCAAGCCGGGCTTGGCGGAACTGCGAATTTGGGTGACCAAATCGGCGCCATGGGCTGCGATGACAGCCCTCGCAGAGGGGATAAGGGTGGCCGCGGTTAGGTTTTGGGCGACCAGTTGGGCTTCGTCGGCCAAGCTTGCGTGTTGGATCATGTCCCAAGGTGTCATAAGGCTTCCCCTTTGCTTTAGGGCAGTTTATCAGGAATTGCGTGCAGAAGTGCCCTGCAAATGGGGAAATTTGCAGGCGATTGACCTGAAAAAAAGGAATAAAACATGCCGATTGACCCGCTAGACGCTTTTGATCAGGCCATCCTGTCAGTGCTGGAAGCCGAGGGACGCATCAGTGCCACGGCTTTGGCTGCTCGGATTGGGTTGTCAAAATCGCCCACCCAAGCGCGGATCAAACGGCTTGAGGGGTTGGGCGTGATCAGAGGTTACAGCGCGCGATTAGATCGGGTGAAGACCGGCCAAGCCCATGTCGCCTTTGTCGAGGTGCGCCTGTCCGACACGCGCGAAGCAGCCTTGCAGGCGTTCAACCGCGCGGTGCTTTTGGTACCTGAGGTTGAAGAATGCCACATGATCGCCAGTCGCTTCGACTATTTGCTCAAAGTGCGCACCGCCGACATTCAGGCCTATCGACGGGTCTTGGCTGAACAGATATCCGCACTGCCGCATCTGGCGGGCACGTCAACCTATGTTGCTATGGAGGCGGTGAGAGAGGGCGGATAGCCAGCACCCGCCTGACGATCAACACTTGCGGGCAAAACGCTTGGCGCATGGTCCCGGTGATCCTGATCGGTCGGGGACGACATGGGTTTAGCCTTTAGCTTAACCTTGCAGGCCAAGCCCATTGGTTCCGAAACGGCAAGTTTTGATTGACAGCTAGGTTTATAAGGCGCGCAAAATGGGTACATCGCGTTCAATTCAGCAATCGAAAAACCATGCAACTCAGACATTGACGATCTCGATCGAAAGATCATCACGCTTCTTGGCGTGGACGGCAGCCTTTCGGCTTCGGAAGTTGCCGCCCGCGCGGGCCAGGTTATCCAGACATCGCGTTCTTCGCGTGCCAGCCGGAACACCAGCCCAACCGCGCGGTCGCGGTCGATCAACTCGCCCTTCAGCTTGGCGAGCTTCAGCTTGCGTTCCTGCGCCTTCAGCACCTCATTGGCGGTCTTGGCCTGCAGGAAGGTGGTGCCGCCGCCGGTGACGGGCGGCACCAGGCCGTTCTCGCCCAAGGTATCGCCCACCGCAGATAATGCGGTGTCGGGTACTGGTTTTAGCTTGGGCGCTGCGGGCAGCGATGTCGCTGCGGCTGCACCGCGCTGCTTTGCAGGATCCGTCATCGCGGCCCGCAGCGCATCAGAGGCGACGGCATCAATCG